>DBQR01000027.1:7168-38957 GCA_002305335.1 Clostridiales bacterium UBA1389 | reverse complement strand
GGCTTACTGCTTTAGCAGCACACCTTTGTGTTATAGGCGGATGAAATCCGCCTTCCGGCGAAATAATATATCCCGCGGGGGAAAACCGCGGGGTATTTTTTATGCCTTTTGACGAACAAGTGTTCGTTTACATAAAGATGAAGGCATATTTCATCGGAATATACCGAAACATGCTGATATACAAGGGGATTTATTAAAAAATGTTAGTTTACGTAATCCAAAAAAAATATTGAAAAAAATTTAAAAAGGTATTGCTTTTTTGAAATTCTTTGTATATAATAAATAAGCAGTGGGAAATTGTGGCATAAAGTTGTATGAAATCCCACAAAAATGCATGATTCGACCATAATTTTTCAGCAAAGGGGGGGTAACATGTTTATAGGCGAATACTGGTACTCAATGGACCAGAAGGGAAGGGTGTCCATACCCGCAAAGCTTCGGGACGAACTCGGCAACGAGGTTGTCATCAGCAAGGGCTTTGACAAATGCCTTAACATTTACCCCGTCACCGAATGGGAAGCCTTCGCCAAAAAAATCAAGGAACTCCCCGAAGCCAAACAGCGCCATGCCAAAAGGTACTTCTTTTCCTCCGCCAGCGAATCGGTGGTGGACCCCCAGGGGAGGATTCCCATCCCCCCGGTTTACCGTCAATTTGCCGGACTTGAAAAGGACGTTATCATAATCGGCAACGACAACCACCTTGAAATCTGGTCGGTTTCCGAATGGGAAAAGGAACAGCAGCATATGTCCGCCGAAGGCATAACCGAAGACCTTGTGGATTACGGATTCTGATATGGAATACATCCACAAAACGGTTTTATTAAACGAGGTTACCGAAGGGCTTGCAATTAAGCCCGACGGGGTATATGTCGACTGTACCTTGGGCGGCGGCGGTCATACCAAAAACATATTGTCCCGGCTGGGGGAAAAGGGTGTTGTCATAGGCATTGACCTTGACGACGACGCCATATCGAACGCAGAGAAAACCATAAACGACAGCCGCCTTAAGCTATGGAAGGGCAACTTCAACAGCATAAGACAGGCGGTTGTTGAAAACGGGTTTACCCGTATCGACGGCGTGGTTATGGATTTAGGGGTGTCTTCCCACCAGATCGACAGTGCGGACAGGGGATTTTCCTATATGCAGAATTCCCTGCTGGATATGCGGATGGACCGGACATCGCCCCTGACAGCCGCCATAGTGGTAAACACATACCCGCCGGAGGAACTGGAAAGAATACTCCGTGAGTACGGCGAGGAACGCTTTTCCCGGAAAATAGCCTATAGGATTTCGGAATACCGGACGGCAAAACCCGTTGAAACCACCGGCGAACTGGTCAAAATCATCGAGGAAGCCTGCCCCCGCTATTCAAAAAACGAAGGCCATATCGCCAAACGCACCTTTCAGGCACTGAGGATTGAGGTAAACGGCGAGCTTGACAGCCTGAAAACCGCTCTTGAAGAAGGAATCGATTTATTGTCCCCCAGCGGGAGGATAGCGGTAATATCCTTCCATTCCCTTGAAGACCGGATAGTTAAAACCACATTCAACCTGTGCGAAAACCCCTGTGCCTGCCCGAGGGATTTACCAATCTGCGTGTGCGGGAAAAAGCCCAAGTTAAAAATCATAACCAGAAAGCCCATATTAAGTTCCCAGGAAGAAGCAAGCGGCAACCCCCGTTCCCGTTCCGCAAAACTGCGTATCGGGGAAAAGCTGTAGGAGTCATGTTAATACAAAATTTACCCTTCATTAAAAAAGAGGATAGAATATGGACACCACTAAACGCCAAAACAAAGCTATAATAAATCCGTCGAAAAACAGTCTTCCTTCACGCACTTCGCCGCAAAAGGTCGAAATGAAGAAGGCCTCCCCGAATAATGCCGAAACAAGCCGGGGTATAGTCAAAGCCGAAAATAAAAATTCCGTCCAGAACGGTAAAAAATATATAGTTAAGCGCACCATGGTTATCGAGTCCAAAAAGAAAAACAAAAAGCCCCTTCCCATCGGTGCCATATTCACTATTGCGGTAACCACCCTTTTGTTTATTTTCCTGCTTATGAACTATGCCGAAATAGACGACTATAACCAGGAAGTGGCGGAACTCCGGGACAGGCTTACCGAACTCCAGAAGGACGCCGACCGGCTGGAACAGCGGCTTGACAAGAAAAACGACCTTATCTACTTTAAGGAATACGCCTTAAACGAGCTGGGGATGGTTAAGGAAACCGAGCTTACTCGCATAAACATAACCGCCCTCCCCGAAAATATCGGCGAAGCCTTTAAATATGACGACAGACCCGGCGGAGCGGGGGTGCTTCTTGCGGGTATTGGCGAGGTTATAAGAGATTTCTTTGACTGACATCATCATTTCCGTTGTCGGTTAATATAAATGTAACGGGAAGGCAGGACACCTAATTTCTTCATATGTTTTAATCTGACAAGCATCCTTTATGCGTAAAAAGGAGAAATCCGCCGTTGAAAAACAGGAATACCGTTACGGGAAAAATAATAATGGCAAGAGGACGCATAGCTTTGGCGTTCCTCTTGCTGTGTCTTTGTTATCTCATTTACCGGCTGGTAATACTCCAGATAGTGGAAGCCGACACCAACCGGAACGCCGCCATAAAGCAGTACACCTCCGAAATAACCATCTTCGCAAAGCGGGGGAACATATACGACCGGAATATGGAGGTGCTTGCCACCTCCTCCACCGTCCATACGGTGTTTATCTCCCCCCGGGACATTAAGGACGACGAGCAGGCGGGGCTTATTGCCGACGGGCTTTCGAGAATCCTTGATGTTGACAGGGAATTCATTTTTTCGAAGATGGAGCAGAAGCATTCCAAATATCAGATTATAAAGCGTAACGTGGAGCAGGAGGACGAACTTAAGGTTAGGGAATTCATTGAAAAGAACAATCTGTTTTCCCAGGTCTGCCTTGAGGAGTCCACAAAGCGGAAATATCCCATGTCCACCCTTGGTTCCTCCTTTTTGGGTTTTGTGGGGGCGGACAACAACGGCTTAAACGGCATTGAGCTTACATACGAAAAAACCCTTTCCGGAATCAACGGCAGGGCAATTCAGGGTCAGGACGGTCTTGGCAACAAGCTGCCCTTCCCCTATGAAAGCTATATCGAAGCCAAAGACGGTTTAGGCATAGTGCTTACCATAGATTACAACATTCAGTCGGTACTTGAAAAATACCTTAAGGATTGCGTGGAGGAACACAAGCCCGCCTTCGGGGCAAGGGGGATAATAATGGACCCCAACACCGGGGAAATCCTTGCCATGGCATGTATCGACAACTTTGACCTTAACAATTACAACGAGCTTACCGGTTCTTATCTTGAAAAATACAACGCCTTTGTAGGCACCGAAGAAGAAAAGGCCGCCTACAAGGTAAAGCTGCTTTATGAAATGTGGAAGAACAAGTGCGCCACCGAACTCTACGAACCGGGTTCCACCTTTAAGGTAATAACCACCGCCATAGGTCTGGATGAAGGGGTGTTTACCCTTAATTCCCATTACAACTGTTCGGGTTCGATAAACGTGCTGGGAGAAACAATCTCCTGCCATTCGGGAAAGGTGCACGGCAACCAGACGGTGGCGGAGGCATTACAGAACTCCTGCAACCCCGCCCTTGTCCAGATGGGGCTTACCATCGGGGGGAACACTTTCTCCAAATACTTTGAAGCCTTCGGCTACACCGAACCCACCGGTTCCGACATTATTGGTGAAGGCCAGTCCATTTACTATAAGGATTTAAGCAACCAGCTTAACCTTGCCAACAACGCCTTCGGCCAGTCCATGGCAATAACCATGCTCCAGCATATTGCCGCTACCTCGGCGATAGCCAACGGGGGCTATGTGGTTACCCCCCATCTTATAAAGGCATATGTTTCCGAAGACAATACGGTTACCGAAGCCGCCGATTATTCCGGCAAGCGGCAGGTGATAAGCGAAAAGACGGCAAAAGACGTACTGGAGGTGCTGGTCAATTCGACCAAAAACGCCTCGGTTTCGGGCTATAATATATCCTCAAAGACGGGAACTTCTCAGAAGCTTGCCCGCCCCAACGCCGAACCGGGGGTGTCCTATTACATTTCCAGCTGCGTTTCCTTTGCTCCGGCGGAGGACCCCCAGATTGCCATTCTCATTGTGGTTGACGAACCCACTTCCGGCATTTATTACGGCAGTCAGGTGGCAGCCCCCGTTATTTCCCAGGTGCTTTCGGAAATCCTTCCCTACCTTCAGATTCCCGCCGATAGCGAAAACACCCTTAAGGTCATAAAGGTGGGAGAATACAAAGGCGCGGAAGTCGAGCAGGCAAAATACACCATTGAAAAGCTTGGCTTAAACTGCGTGATAAAGGGTAACGGCGCCACCGTTATCGACCAGTTCCCCAGAGTGGGCACCTCCGTCACCGAAGGGGGCACCGTAATCCTTTACACCGAACCCAACTACACCCCCGAAAGCATCAGGATTCGGGACCTTACCGACATGACCCCGGAACAGGTATTCAGCTGGGCGAAGGAAAACAAGCTGAACCTGTCCGTCGAAGGCATATTCAACAAAAACTACCGAAACTGCTTTGCGGTTTCCCAGTCGGTTGCCCCCGGCGAAACGGTGAATGCCGGAACGGTTATTACCGTAACCTTTATATATAACGAGGAAATCCAATGATGATACCCACTACTTCAGGCCGGATTGCACAAGCCGTTTCGGGTACTTTAAAGGGAAGTGCCGAAAGGGAAGTTACAAGCGTGTTCACCGACAGCCGGGAATACCGGGAAAAGGGCTTGTTTGTTGCCATAAAAGGAGATAAGGTTGACGGGCATTCCTTTGTAAAGGAAATGCTTTCAAAGGGCTGCATATGCCTTGTTTCCAACGAATATTATTTCACCGACGGCACCATATTGGTGAAGGATACCAAACGGGCGGTATACGATCTGGCGGACTTTTACAGAAATGAGCTTATTCCGGACGTTAAAATAACCGCCGTAACCGGCAGCGTGGGGAAAACCACCGTAAAGGATATGACCGGGCTTGCGGTTTCGGCAAGATATAACACCTACATAACTTCCGGAAACAAAAACAGTCTTATAGGCGTGCCCCTTTCGGTTTTGTCGATAGACACCACCCATACTCACGCGGTTCTTGAAGTGGGGATGTCCGAAAAGGGGGAAATAAAAAGGCTGTCCGACCTTATAAAGCCCTGCCTTTCCATAATCACAAATATCGGTTCCTCCCACCTTCAGGCAATGGGCAGCCGGAAAAACCTGAGAAAAGAAAAACTCGACATTATATCGGGAATGAGGGGGGACACCCCCGACGGGGTAATCCTTGACGGGGATTCGGAATACGAATTTTCCCTGAAAGGCACTCTTAAATGCAGGACAATCTACTGCGGCACCGATAATAAAGACTGCGGCTTCCGTGCCGAAAACATTTTAGCCGCCGACGGCAAGACAAGTTACGATGCGGTATGGGAAAATAACAGGCAAAAAATCGTAATCCCCGCCGAAGGCAGGCATAACGTGAAAAATTCCCTGTATGCCTTTGCCGCCGGAATACTGTTTGGGGTTTCCCCGGATGAAGCATCGAAGGCTTTGCAAAAATTTACCCCCACCGGCGACCGGCAGCGGATTTACGTCAAAGACGGCATAACCGTAATCGCCGACTGCTACAACGCCTCCCCCGAATCCATGAAGGCTGCCTTTGAGGTTTTGGGTTCCAAAGCCGGACGGAAAATTGCGGTGCTCGGGGATATGCTTGAACTGGGGGAAAAGGAAAGGGAATTCCACACTGAAAACGCCCTCTCGGCATCCCGGAAAGCGGATATAATTATTTTCGTTGGGAGCTTTGCCCGTCTTTGTAAAGAGGCTTTGCCGGGAAGGGAAAATATATACGCCTTTGAAACAGAGGAAAAACCCAAAGCGGCAAAACTCCTTAAGTCTCTGCTTAAAGCGGGGGACACGGTGCTTTTCAAGGGGTCAAGAAGAATTCAAATAGATGACATTATAAAGGAAACGGCATTATGAGTTTTACCAACGCCATTATTGCTTTTGTCGCCTCGTTTCTGGTTGCTCTTGTTTTATACAAAATTTTTATTCCCGTATTCAGAAAGATTAAGTTAGGGCAGAAAATCCTTGAAATAGGCCCCAACTGGCATAAATGCAAGGAAGGCACCCCCACCATGGGCGGGCTGTTCTTTATAACCTCAGCTTTACTTATAATTTTCGTGCTGTATATTGCCGGCGCCTTCGGCAGACCGGGTATATTTTTCCCGATAAACCTTTGTTTCGTTACCTTAAACGCCCTAATAGGCTTTGTCGACGACTATGTCAAACTGTTCAAGAAACGGAATAAAGGCCTAAGGGGAAGGCAGAAGCTGCTTTTTCAGTTTTTGGTAACCGGCGGCTACCTCGCCTCGCTGAAAGCCTTTGACCTAATAAACACCGTTATTGATATCCCCTTTACCGGCAAAACCCTTGATTTAGGGGTGTTCTACTATATTATCGTAGCCCTTGTCATTATCTACATCATAAACACCGCCAATCTTACCGACGGTCTTGACGGTCTTGCGGGGAGCGTGGCATTCGTTATAGCCGCACTGTTCTTCATAATCGGCTGGCGGGACGGCTTGAAGGACCTTTATCTCACCGAAGCCGCCCTCGGCGGCTCCCTTGCGGCTTTTCTGGTTTTCAACTTCTACCCCGCAAAAATTATTATGGGCGACACCGGTTCGCTGTTTTTGGGAGCAATGCTGGCCGCCTCCGCCATGCGGATAGGCAGTCCCCTGCTTATGCTGCTTATCGGCATTATTTACGTTGTCGAAGGACTTTCGGATATTATTCAGGTTTCGGTGTATAAGCTTTCCGGCAGGAAAAAGCGGGTGTTCAAGATGGCGCCCATACACCATCATTTCGAGCTCTGCGGAATGTCGGAGGTTGCCATTGTGGCCCTCTTCCTTTCCGTAACCGTGGCCTTTTCCGCATTGGCATATTTTATACTATATTCGATATAAGGATTGGAAATGGACAAAAAGCGGCTTGTATCCCCCACTAAGGATAAAGGCGAATTTACCGAAGAAACCAAAGAAAAGGGTGTGCTTATCCGCTGGATCGGCGAGGTTGACAGACCCTTTATGTTCCTTGTCATCGCCCTGGTGTGCATAGGTTCGATTATGGTTTTTTCGGCAAGCTATGCCTATGCCCGCACCTGGTACCATGACAGCTACTATTTTGCCAAAAAGCAGATTCAGTATGTGGTTATCGGTCTGCTGGTTATGATGATTATTTCGAAATACATCCGCCACCGGCTGGTGCTTAAGCTGACCTGGATAGGCTACCTTGTGGCTATCGCCTTTAATGTGGCGGTGGTGCTTACCGGCTTTATAGGCAACGGCGCCCAGCGGTGGCTGGTTTTGGGGCCTGTTCAGTTTCAGCCTTCCGAAATTCTTAAATTCATGACGGTGCTTGTCTGCGCCAAATACATAAGCGAAAACCAGGAACGGATAAAAACCTTCCGCTACGGAATTTTACCCTTTGCCCTGATTGCGATACCCAGCGTGGTGCTGCTGTACTTCCAGAGCCACCTTTCCGCAATGCTTATAAACGTAATGATTATTTTCTTTATGATGTTTTTGGGCGGTTCCAGCATGAAATGGCTGGGTACGATAGGGGGTCTGGGCTTTGCGTCGGCGGCCTTTGTAATAACCAACGTGGACACCATAACCAAATGGACCTTTGTCAAGGAAAAATTAGGCCACGTCTACAAGCGCCTGCTTATATGGAGCGACCCCTTTTCATATATGAAGGATGCGGCGACCAAAGATGCGGGCTGGCAGCCCTCCCAGTCCCTTTTTGCCATATCCTCCGGCGGATTGTGGGGGGTGGGGTTAGGCCAGTCCATGGAAAAGCAGGGCTATCTACCCGAACCCCATAACGACTATATCTTCGCAATCCTCTGCGAGGAGCTGGGCTTTGCCGGTGCGGTAATAGTCATAGGCCTGTTCGCCGCCCTTATCATGCGGGGGTTTTATATCGCCAAAAACTGCAAGGACCGGTTCTGCCAGCTGGTGGTGTCGGGGCTTATGGTAAAGTTGGCGCTTCAGGTGATACTCAACATCGCCGTTGTCACCAACACCATCCCCTCCACGGGGATAAGCCTCCCCTTTATAAGTTCCGGCGGTTCGGCGCTGCTTATAAATCTTGCCGAAATGGGGCTTGTGCTTTCCATTTCCCGCTACTCCTACACCACAAGAGGGGATACCGAAAATTAAATCCAATCAAGGGGAAGGGTAAACAAATGAGATACTTGATCTGCGGCGGCGGCACCGGGGGACATATAAATCCGGCTATCGCCATTGCAAAGGAAATAGAAAAAAGAGATGCCGACGCGGTTATAGAATTCGGCGGTTCCCCCTACGGCATGGAATCAACCCTTGTTCCCAAGGCGGGATATAAGCTGAATACCGTTGAGGTTATGGGGATTAAGCGTAAGCTGACGGTAAAGAATATAAAAGCCATTATAAAGGCCTATACCTCTATAATAAAGGCGAAAAACATAATCAAAGCCTTTCAACCCGACATTGTCATAGGCACCGGCGGCTATGCCAGCTGGCCCTATGTCAAGGCGGCGGCAGGGTCGGACATACCCACCCTTATCCAGGAGCAGAACGCCTTTGCGGGGCTTACCACCAAAAAGCTGTCGCCTTTTGCCGACACCGTCTGTATAAGCTTTGAGGAATCAAAAAAATATTTTGACGAAAAAAGCCTACATAAATTAGTGCTGACGGGAAATCCGGTAAGACAAAACCCGATAAGCCGGGAAGAGGCAAGAAAGCAGTTAGGACTTAGGAAAAACGACATTTATATACTGTCCTGCGGCGGTTCGTTGGGGGCGGATAAAATAAACTCCCTCTGTCTTGACGCCATGGAAGTTTACAAAAACAAGCCGGAAATTAAGCAGATTCACGCCGTAGGCCATATCGGCTGGGAAAAGTTTTCGGCAGTCGCTAAGGAAAAAGGGCTTGACACCCGGAAGGGCTTTGAAATCGTCGAATACATTTACGATATGCCGGTAAGACAGGCCGCCGCCGACATCGTGGTGTCAAGGGCGGGAGCGATAACCATGGCGGAACTCTGCTTAATCGGAAGAGCCGCAATTTTCATACCCTCCCCCAACGTGGCGGAGGACCACCAGTACAAAAATGCGGCGGTGCTTAAAAAAGCGGGGGCGGCGGAGGTATTCCGGGAATCCGTCCTTGACGGGAGAATTCTCGCCAAAACCATAACCGACCTGGCAAAGGATACGGAAAAGCGGCAGGGCATGGAGGAAATTATGAAATCCTTCGGGGTTCCCGACGCGGTGGAAAAAATAGTTGACGAAGTGTTTAAGCTGATAAAAAAATAGATACGGTAAAGGATAATGGACGGAAGAAAAAGAACGGCGGGCATCAGAGCGGTTAAGTTTGAAAGCTTAAAGCTCCAGCAGGAAAATAAAAACAGGCGGAGAAGGGTGTTTTACATTACCCTTGTCGCCATAGCCGCCTTGTCGTTTTTTGTCGTGGTCTTCACCGTCCTGCTTAAAGTGGGCGAAATTCAGGTAGTAAATTCAACCATCTATACCGAGGAGGAAATAATCTCCGCCCTCCCCGTGACAAAGGGGGATTCCCTGTACGGCTTTGACAATAAAAATGTGGAGGAAAGCCTGAAGCAGCGTTTTCCCTATATAAAAGCCGTTTCGGTTACACGAAAGCTCCCCGAAACGGTGATTATAGAAATAACCGAGGAAATCCCCACCTTCGGCCTTAAGGTGGAAAAGGACTACTATATCCTTTCGGAAGGCTTCAAGGTGCTTGACCGAGTGGAAACCCTCCCCGAAGACGTTAAGCTTGTAATACTTGACACCGGCTATGTAAAACGCTGCGTTGCCGGCGAAAAGCTGTCCTTTGCCGAAAAGCGGCTGCTTGACTCCATCGACGAACTCTGGGCCACACTATGTCATTACAATCTGGATAAAAAAACAGATTATATTAAGGCCGCCAACCGGTTTGACATTTACTTCGGCTACAACAATCAGATAAAGGCCTATTTGGGGGACATAAAGGACTGCGACACCAAGATAAGGTTCTTCATTGGAATAATGGACCACATCTATGACGACCAGAGGGGAAAGCTCGATATTTCCAACCCCAGGGAGGCAACTTTTTCCCCCTTTACCCCGAGCGAAGGTTAAAATAGCTTAAAAACTCGTCAGAACTCACTATTTTTTTAAAAAAACTATTGAAAAACTGCGTAATTTGTTTTATACTATGATAAATTATTATGCAATTATTCAATAATTTGCCTTCAAACGGCGGAAGGGGAATAATAATGGCTGAAACATTGGAGTCTTTCGACGGAAGAGTTATAATCAAAGTCATAGGAGTGGGCGGCGGCGGTAATAACGCCGTTGACAGGATGATAGCCGACAAGCTTTCAAATGTTGATTATATCAATATCAATACCGACACCCAGTCCCTTTACCGGACATCGGCACCCACCAAGATTGCCATCGGCGGTAAGGTTACCCGGGGGCAGGGAGCAGGCTCGAACCCCGATCTGGGGCGGAGATCCGCGGAAGAATCGGCGGACCAGATCACCTCAGCCCTTAAGGGCGCCCATATGGCCTTTATCACCGCAGGCATGGGGGGCGGCACCGGCACCGGGGCGGCTCCGATTATCGCTAAGATTGCAAAGGATATGGGAATATTAACCGTTGCCATAGTAACCAAGCCCTTCGGTTTCGAAGGCAGGCACAGGATGACCCAGGCCGAAACGGGTATTGAACAGCTGGCACAGAACGTTGACTCCCTCCTTGTCATACCCAACGAAAGATTAAAACTGCTGACCGACAAAAAGATTACCTTCATTAACGCTTTTCAGGAAGCCGACGACATCCTCCGCAAGGGCGTAAGGTCCATTTCTGAATTAATAACCAACGAAGGCTATATAAACCTCGACTTTGCCGACGTTACCGCCATAATGACAAACGCAGGCCTTGCCCATATGGGTGTCGGCCAGGCAAAGGGGAAGGACAAGGCCGAACAGGCGGCAAAAATGGCAATGTCCTCGCCGCTGCTGGAAACCAACATTTCCGGTGCCAAGGGGATTATCGTAAACATCACCTCCTCCCCCGACATCAGCCTTGACGAAATCGACCAGGCCGCCACCATGATAACCGACGAAGCCCATCCCGACGCCACGGTTATATTCGGTACGGTATTCGACACCTCCCTTGAGGACGAGATGAAGATAACCCTTATCGCCACCGGCTTTGAAAAAGAGGGGAAAAAGAAAGCGGTCCCAGTACCCGAATTCAAACCCGAACAGCCGGTTAAGGACGAAACCATTGAAAAAGAATTCAACGAAATCTTTGATTTGCTGAACAAAAAACGCGAACTATAAATAAAAATCTATATACCGGAGGATGTTTTATGCCAAACGAAAGCGGATACAATACCAATGTAGTTATAAAGGTTATCGGGGTAGGCGGCGGCGGCGGTAACGCGGTCAACCGCATGGTAAGCATGAATGTAAACCCCGAAAACGTGGAATACATCAACATCAATACCGACACCCAGATTCTTGCAAAATCCCTTTCCCCCATTAAAATCGCCATAGGCGAAAAGGTGACAAAGGGACACGGAGCCGGCGCAAACCCCGAACTTGGTGAAAAGGCCGCCGAAGAATCCATTGAGGAAATAACCAATACCATAAAAGGGGCAAACATGGTGTTTATCACCGCCGGCATGGGGGGCGGCACCGGTACGGGAGCTGCGCCGCTGGTGGCAAAGGTGGCTAAATCCCTCGGCATCCTCACCGTAGCTATTGTAACAAAGCCCTTTAAATTCGAAGGCCGTTCAAGGATGATAAACGCCGAGGAAGGCATTGACAAGCTTTCCAACTTCGTTGATTCCCTCCTTGTCATACCCAACGAAAGACTTAAACTTTTAACCGACAAAAAGATTACCTTCCTAAACGCTTTCCAGGAAGCCGACGACATCCTCCGCAAGGGCGTTCAATCCCTCTGCGAACTTATAACCACCAACGGCTACATCAACCTTGACTTTGCCGACGTTTCAACGGTTATGACCAATGCGGGCCTTGCCCATATGGGGGTCGGCGCCGCCAAGGGCAAGGACAAAGCCGAACAGGCGGCAAAGGCGGCCATGTCCTCACCGCTGCTTGAAACCAAGATTGACGGGGCTAAGGGCATTATCGTAAACATCACCTCCTCCCCCGACATCGGCCTTGACGAAATCGACGAGGCGGTTTCCCTCATCACCAACGAAGCTCACCCCGACGCCACCGTTATATTCGGTGTTGCCTTCAATCCCTCCCTTGAGGACGAAATGCATATAACCCTTATCGCCACCGGCTTTGAAAAGGAAAAGAAATCCTATGAATACCGCAAGGCCGTAGCCGAAAAGCAGGTACAGACTCCTCCCACCACCGAACAGAAAGCTTCCCAGCAGGCGGTAACCGAGGACGAAATAAACAACATCATCGCCATGCTGAACTCCAACAGGCGTAACGACGAATAACCGGATTACCAAAATATCAACAAGGCATAGCGTTAATCGTTATGCCTTATTAAATGCTTACTTTTAATATGATTATGTGGAACGAAAGAACATCGGCGTTAATCGGAAAAGATGGAACAGACATATTGGCTTCCTCCCGGGTGGCGGTTTTCGGCATCGGGGGGGTGGGTTCCTACGCCGTGGAGGCTCTGGCAAGGGCGGGAATAGGCGCCCTTGACCTTATCGACAGCGATATTTACATGGAATCCAACTTAAACCGCCAGCTTTACGCCACCTTATCCACCCTCGGAATGTATAAAACCGAGGCGGCAAAGGCGCATATTCATGATATAAATCCTGATTGTATAGTAAACACCATTAGCAAACGGTTTACCCCCGAAAATATGACTGAATTCGACTTTTCCGGTTATGACTATGTAATAGATGCCATAGACTCCACCGACAGCAAGGCATATCTTGCCAAAAAGTGCGTTGATGAAAATAAAAAAATCATTTCCTCCATGGGGGCGGGAAACCGGAAAAACCCCTTATGCTTTAAGGTGGGGGACATTTATTCCACCTTCAACGACCCGCTGGCAAGGATAATGAGGGGAAAGTATAAGAAGCTGGGAATAAAAAAGTTAAAAGTGGTTTATTCCACCGAAATTCCCGAAAGGGTGGAGGGGGTAATAGGTTCCCTTTCCTGCGTCACCGCCACGGCGGGACTTATCCTTGCGGGGGAGGTTATAAGGGATTTGCTGTCCCGGGAGGTTAAAAATGCTGAAACTTAAACTCATAAACTGTCTGAATAAGTTAAAAGAAAACCAAAACATAAACGATTTTTGCGAAATTACTCAGATTAAAACAGTTAAAAACCGGAAAGCGGCATTTATAATATTATTCGAACCCGACGAGGACTGTGTTGTAAGGTTGGATAATGACCTTTATTACCGGCAGAAAATCAACACCCCCTGCTTCAGGCTTGAAGCCGAGGGGGATTATAATTGCAGTTTTTACCCCGTCGGCTATATGGCGGACGACGACGGTGTCGCCAAGGGGGACATTCTCCTTACCGACGGCTTTCTGGAGCTTGACAAGGGAAAAGCCAGGGGGGTCTGGGTTGATATTGACATCCCCGTAACCACAAAGGACGGCGTTGTTACAATAAAGCTCTACCGTTCCTTTATGTTTTCCGACGAGGAATTCTTTACGGAACAAAGCCTTGATGTTTCGGTAATTGACTATACTTTGCCGGACGCAAAGGATTTTTCCTTTTACCTTGATCTGTGGCAGCACACGTCAAACATCGCACGAAAGCATGAGGTCAAGCCCTTCGGCAGAAGGCATTTTGAAATCCTTGAGGAATATGTAAAATCCCTTGCCGTATTAGGACAGAAGGCAGTAACCGTTGTGGTGTCGGAAATCCCCTGGGCGGGACAGTCCTGCTTTGAATCGGAAGGCAGTGAAAACCTTTACGAATATTCCATGGTGAAGGTTACAAAAAGGCAAAACGGCAGATTTGCCTTTGATTTTTCGGCGGTTAAAAAGTATATGGAAATCTGCCAAAAGCACGGCATCGACAGGGAAATATCGGTTTACGGACTGGTGAATGTCTGGAAGGGAAAAGCCGAATACGGTTTTGAAAAGCCCTGCGAAAACTACCCCGACCATATCAGGGTGAGATATTACGACGAAGCCGGCGGCCTCTTCCGCTTTATGCATAGTTCAGAGGAAATTGAAAATTATATAAAGGCAATTTACCGTTTCTTTAAAAGGACAAAACTCATTGATAAGGTGAGAATCGCCGCCGACGAACCGGGGGATATCGAATCCTTCCGGCAAAGCATAAACCGGATAAGGCAGATTGCTCCCGGATTTAAGTTCAAAGCGGCGGTGTATCATATCGGATTCGTAAGGGAATTCGGCTTTATTTCCGACTTTGTCCCCTTTATAACCACTCTGTGTCAGGGATATGAGGACATATCCAAGCTTGCCGGCAAAGACAGGCGGATTCTGTGGTATGTCTGCTGCGGCCCCGATTACCCCAACACCTTTATAAAAAGCGAAGCTTTCGAAACCCTGTTTATCGCCGCTTTAACATCATATCTGAATCTTGACGGGTTTTTGCGGTGGAATTATACCGTGTTCCCCGACAACCCCAGGGCTAATATAAAATGCCGCAATTTCCCCGCCGGGGACGTGAATTTCGTTTATCCCGCCAACGACGGCACCCCTTTGCTTACGGTAAGATACAAAGCGCTGCGTTATGCCGCCGAACTCTTTGAAATGCTTGAGGAAGTTAAGCAAAAAGCGGACAAAGCCGAAACCGACGGACTGTTTTCAATAATAATCAAGGAAAACGACCTGCAAAAATACTTCCCCAAGTCGGGGAATCTTCCCAAGGACAAAATGATGTCAGTAGAAAACGGCGATTACGACAGGTTGTTTGATAAAATCCATGAAATACTTGCGAGGTAACTATGGAAACCTTTAACGCTCTTGAAAATTTTAAAATAAAGGGAAAAGCCGTCAATTGCGAAAGGTACGGCAACGGGCATATAAACGAAACCTACCGGGCGGTAACCGACACCGGCAGGGAATACATTCTGCAAAAAATAAACAAAAACATATTCAAACGCCCCGATCAGCTTATGGAAAACATTTATGCGGTGTGCGGTCATGTCTCCAAAAAGGTAACCGACCCCCGGGGAGCGCTTACCATTATAAACACCAAGGACGGCGGGTTCTTTTACCTTGACGAAGGGGGGAACTACTGGCGGGCATATGACTTCATAACCGACAGCCTCTGTCTTGAGGCGGTGGAATATGAGTCGGATTTTTACGAAAGCGCGGTGGGGTTCGGCACCTTCCAGAACATGCTTTCCGACTTTGACGCATCGGTACTTCACGAAACCATAGTCAACTTCCACAACACCCCCGACCGGTACAGAAAATTCAGGGAAGCCCTTGAAAAGGACGCCGCCGGCAGGGCAAAGGAGGTAAAGGTTGAAATAGATTTTGTCCTTTCAAGGGAAAAGGACGCTTCGGTACTTACGGATTTGCAAAACAGCAAGCTTCTCCCCTTAAGGGTAACCCATAACGACACAAAGCTGAACAACGTGCTGTTTGATATAAAAACCCGTAAAGCATTATGCGTTATTGACCTTGACACGGTTATGCCGGGGCTTGCCGCCTATGACTTCGGGGATTCCATCCGCTTCGGCGCTTCAAGCGCCAAGGAGGACGAAACCGACCTTTCCAAGGTTAATTTCGTGTTCAATCTGTATAAAATTTATACTGAAGGCTATCTTTCCGCCTGCGGAAGCTCTTTAACCAAAAAGGAGATTGAAACATTGCCGGAGGGGGCAAAGCTGATGACCCTTGAATGCGGCGTGAGATTTTTAACCGACTATCTTGAAGGCGACCATTATTTCAGAATAAAATACCCGGAACACAATCTTGTCCGCTGTCGCACCCAGTTCAAGCTGGTTTCGGACATGGAAAACCGGTGGGACAAAATGAAAAACCTTGTAAACGGATAAACAAAAAAACCGGCATTGCCGGTTTTTTATTACAAAGATTCACTTTAATCCGGTAATATTATTCATCTTTATATCCCCACACAACGGGGCAGTTGGAGGGGTTCCAGCTTCCGTTCCAGCTTTCGGGTTTTGACTTCGCTTCGCAGTAGATTGTCAATTTATTACATTCCATAAAAGCCAATGTGCCTATACTTGTAACACTGTTCGGTATTATGATTTCGGTTAAGCTAGCGCAAGATAAAAAAGCTTCATTCCCGATCCGCTTTACCGGAATGCCGTTGAATTTTTCGGGAATAGTAACCTTTTCAACCTCGCTTATATCCTGAACGATACCACAAACTTCATAATATTCATCGTTTACAAGACGGTATTTTAACACTTCGTCGCTTTCCACCTCACCGTTAATCGTCGTGTTTTTTTCAGTTTTTCCGCACGCGGAAAGCACGGCTGTTATAATTACAAACAAAACTGCGAAATAAAACAGTTTTTTCATACATTCTCCTCCATAACGTTTAATTTTGCTCACATTTCAGTCAATAATTTCTATCGGGTGTATTTTTTGCAAATTATCCCAAAAATTATACTTTAATTATTATCAAATGTCAACATTTATTCATAAAAAACAGCCGAAGCGGATGTAAAAAAAGCCTTCCCCTTGAGGGGAAGGTGTCAGCCGAAAGCTGACGGATGAGGGGCAGTGCCAACGTGCGTTGATGAGCAGAGAAATCCGTTGCTTCACAATGTACGAAATCCCCCCTTAGGTCGGATGAAATCCGCCGGCTAAGTCACCGGGATTTATTCTTCCATAAGCGGCACCTGAACCAATCTACCCACATAATAAGCGTTAAACATATTCTGCGACAGGACAATCACCCCGCCGGTCTTGTTTTCCACCGGGTGGAAGTCGGAAATATCAAAACCGGGGAACATATCACCGGTAATCTCCCCTTCGGTAAACTTCGCCGCAACACAGCCGAATGCCGGTTTATAGCCGGATACGGCATATAAAACCCTGTCCGACACCATGGTTGAAATCCCGTTCTCATCCGCCGCAAGGGGTAAAAACCACACCGAAATTCCGGCGGGATTTGTGATTTTTCCCTTGAATTCCGGGGGAATTACGTTATACAGTCTTGAAAGCCGGCCGGCATACCCCAGCTTATACAAAGAATGGTTTTTATATTCCTTACCGGGAAAATCAACCCTGAAGGGAAATTCAAAGGGGGTTGCCAGATCAATGGCCTTTGAAAAGGCGGTGATAAATCCGGCGTCGAAATCCCCTGCGTCATCCACCTCAAGGGCTGCGGGTAAAGGAAGGGGAGGGATAACGCTTACAGGCAGCGCCGCCGCATCCTCATTCCCCGAAACCAGGCGGATAATGTCATCGGAGGTTACAACACCGCACCGGCGGAGTCCCCTTGTGGCGGAAATCAGCTTTGAAACGGAGCCGCTTCCGGAGGGAAACACGAAATATTCCCGGCTGGCAAGGCCTTCGATGCTTCCTCCGGCAAGGGAAATATCAATGGCAAAGGACCTGCTGCGGGAAAACACCGAATACAGCGACGGGGAATAGCGGTTAAAAAACTTCTTTATAACCCGGGGGGCGACGATTGAATCAACCGTCCAGATTTCGTCACCGGGACGGTAATAGGAGTGTTTTATAACATGCATGAAATAGGGGTGGAAGTCGTCGGCGGAAAAGGATGAGGAGGCTAATTTATAAAGCTTCATATAGGAATCGAACACGCCAAAAACCTTAGGATTTGAGGTTTTCAGCATATTGTACATAACCCCGTTTCTTCCGATAATTCCCTCCGGAAGGAAGGCATCGTAAAGCATTATTTCAAGCTCATTGGGCTGACGCCCCGTTGCAAACACGAAATTGTCAAAATCCCTGTCAATCATTCTGCTTCTCCGTATTTTTGTATTTTGCAAACCAAAGTTTTTTCTTCTTTATCGTATTCCGTCACTATGCAGTTGACATAATCCCCCGCATTCAGGAAAAGGCCGGGTATTTTCGCTTCCATAAATTCCCCGGTATGACCGTAGGTGTTGCCCTTTTTGTTTTCCTCGATAAGTATCTCGACGGCAGAACCGATAAAGCCTTCCGCCACCTGTTCCTTGCATTCGTCGGAAAGGGCGATTACCCTCAGATTCCGGTCCTTTTTTATCTTTTCGGGAATCTGGCCGTCAAGATCTGCCGCTTCGGTAAGGGGACGGGGGGAGTAGGAAAAGGCGTGGATATGCATGAAACGGTTCTTTCGTATAAACTCAAGGGTCCGGTTGAATTCCTCTTCGGTTTCGGTGGGGAAGGAGGAAATTATATCCGCCGAAAGCAGCATTCCGGGTATAACTTCGTACAGTTTATCGATACACTTCTGGAGCTTTTCCGCCGAATAGGGGCGGCGCATAAGATTAAGAATACGCCCGCAGCCGGACTGAACCGAAAGGTGAAGGTGCCGGCAGAATTTTTGGCTTTCAGAAACGGTTTGAATAAATTCATCCGTCAGGGTGTTGGGGTTGATTGAACCCAGCCTTATCCGGCGGATCCCCTCCGCTTCCTCAACCCGCTTTATCAGGCGGCAGAGGTTGGATGTGCCGTAGTCGGAAACCTCAATGCCGGTCAGTATGATTTCGGTAACCCCGGATAAGGCAAGCCGCTTTACTTCCTCGATGATGTTTTCCTCGTTTCTTACGCGGGAGGGTCCCCGGAGTTTGGGGATAATGCAGTAGGCGCAGTTGCCGTCGCAGCCGTCCTGGATTTTCACATAGGCTCTGTAACGCTGGTCCTTGAGAAGGGAGGTGGCTGTCCCCACCGAAAGCTCCTCATAGATTGTCTGGTCGAAGCTTCCGGTATCTTTACCCTCAACAAGGTTGAGTATTTCCCCCTTTTTGATGTTCCCGCCGCAGAAAACCACGTTTTCCGGGTAGTTTTCCCCGTCTTTTATAAGCTTTGCAAAACAGCCGGTAACCAGCACCCTGTCGCTGAAACGGGAAGCCCGGTTTATTACATGCCGTGACTTTTTTTCGCTTTCCCCGGTTACGGCGCAGGTGTTTATGACGCAGACATCTGCCCTTTTCCCGAAGGGGAGGACGCTGTACCCGCCTTTTATGAAAATTTCCCGTATCGCCCGTATTTCGTACTGGTTAACCCGGCAGCCTAAGGTATAAAAAGAAACTGTTTTCATTTACGTTGAATTTTCCTTTATTTTGCCTAAAAGGATTGTATATTCCTGTTCGGTTACAAAGTTGTTTATATATTCTATAAGGGTTGACGCCGAAATCCCCTCCGGCAGGGACAGGTGGGAGCAAAGTCTTTTTCTAAGCAGACTGCTGTTCGAATTTCCGCATATCCCGTCGGTATAGGCCTTCTGCTTTGTAAGATAATTGTTTTTGATTATTTCACCCTCAAGGGGTTTAAGGAGATTGTAAAGCATATCGCTGTCAAGGCTTTCTATTCCCAAAATACCTTCCCTGGAATTATGGTTCCGCCTTGAATCCCTGCCGTAAACCTTGGGGGCAAAGACATTTATAAGGTCAATTCCCGAAAGAAGACCCT
Source organism: Clostridiales bacterium UBA1389 (assembly GCA_002305335.1). Taxonomy (GTDB): domain Bacteria; phylum Bacillota; class Clostridia; order Oscillospirales; family CAG-382; genus UBA1206. The sequence continues at coordinate 19,284 of DBQR01000027.1, read as the reverse complement.
TAAGTTTTCCCCGTATGAAATTCCCCGCCTTGTCGGAATCGGTTAATATTATAAGTCCCCCGCTTTTTCCGAAGGCGGTCAGTTCCGTCAGTTTTTCCTTTGAATTGAAGGTGGAAAAGCCCCCCAAAGTTATTATGGGGCTTTCCACTATCCCCGAAAGGCGGATTTTGTCGTATTTCCCCTCCACCACCAGGGGATATTTTAGATTAAGCTTTTCTTTTGCCATAGGAAAGTATCCTGTAAAGCATAAGCTCGATGGCGGTATAGGGGTCGGAAGCATATCCTTTAACCGCCATGTCGGTTTCCCGGCATTCCTTAATGCCGTGGTTTATAAAATCCGCGTCCACCGCCCGTGAAGCATAAGCAAGCTTTCTTGTCTGAAAGTCGGAATAGCCTAATTTTATCTTTATGTCCTTTTCGGTTTTCCCTTCGGCAAGGGCGGTTCTGAAAATAAGCAGGTCCGTAAAATAGCCGGCGATTGTACCTAAGATAAGTTCGGGGCGGGTTTTTGTAAACACCAGACTGTCATAAATTTTTTTAAGCTTTGTGGCGTTTCCCTCACCAAGGGAGTTTACGATGTCATAAAGCTTAAATTCGGTGTTGGGGGAGCAGATTTCCTCGATATCGGCGACTGTAAAGGGTTTCCCCGAATAAACCGCGCAAAGCTTGTCAATTTCCCCGGCAAGGATATACATATCGTTGCCGCAGTATTCGGGGAGAAAGGCGGCGGCTTCGTTTGTGATATCCGCATTTTCCGCTTTGAAGTGCCGTTTTATCCAGCTTATAAGCTTTTCCCCCTTTTCGGCGGCAAACTCAACGCAGATGCCCTCGCTGGCAAGAAAGTCCAAAAGCTCGTTCTTGCCGTCGGGTTTACCCGTCAGGGACTTGAAATCAAACTCGCCGGAACGGTAGATGAAAAGCACCGAAATCCCCTTGGGGATATTCCCCAAAATGTTCACATACCGGTTTAATATATTCGATGGCTGGTTTATCTGGAAATCGTATATTTCGATTGCTTTTTTGTCCCCGAAAAAGGGGAGGGTGAAAACCCCGTCGGCAAGGCTGTCGGGGGTTATGCCGGCGCGGTTAAAAACAATGCGCAGATTGTCCGGTGGGTTTTGACCGATACAGAAATCCCGGATTTTCTTTATATAAAAATCCTTGGTGTATTCCTCGTCGCCGGCGAAAAGATACGCTCCGGTATAGTCCTTTGTTTTCAGTTTTTCCGTAAGTTCGTTTAACGCCATTGTTTTATTTTATAACCCCCTTTCTTTGTAATTGTTACCGTCACCGGGTCAAAGGCAGTATACCCGGTCTTGTCGGGGAAATTGTTAAAGAATTTGATTTCGGTATGGCTTCCGTATATCAGATGTCCAGCGCGGGGTAAATAATCGAATTTCTTACCGTAAACCCTTTCGGGGAGGAAAACAAAATCAAAGAAATCCGTACCGAAAATTTCGCTGTCACTGACAAGGGGGATAACCGCCTTATATCCCGAAAGGTTTATCACAACGGAATTATTCATATAAACCGTCACGTTTCCGGTATTGCCGTAAAAAACATCATATTCAATTATATCACAGCCTTCGGCATTTGCCAAGAGGGTTATTTCGCTTAAACAAGCCGATTCTTCATCATTGCCGGGCTTTTTTATATATATTTCCTCCGTCTGCAGACAGGAAATAAAGTATTCCGCCTTTTTAAAAGTAAATTCGTCGTATTCCGACAACACAAGGCTATTGCATTTTACGTTCCCCGATGTAAAGACCAGATCCTCGCAAAGAAATTCCCCGCCGTTATCGATGAATATTCCCCTTTCCTTATCGGATACGTAAACGGCAAAGCTTTCTCTTGTGTCCATATAAGCAATACCGCTTCTGCTTTTATTGTCTTTAATCTGGGCGAAAACGCTAATGCCGGTGGATATCATCACCAGCACAAGGGAAAGGGGTATGATGATTATAAGGCGTTTTTTCCTTGCCAGTAAAAGCAGTATAATGCAGACAAGGCATACCGCAACGGGAATTATAAGGTAGGGCGACGATGCGGGGATAAAAGCAAGGGGAAGTTTTGAAAAGAATCTGCAAACGTAAATAAAACCTTTTACAAGATACTTCACCAAAAAAGCGAAGGGGAATGCCAGATAGCCCGATATAAGGGAAAACCCGCCGAAAAGATAGGAAAGAATTAAAATAAAGGGAAACATAAGCCCTGCCAGTATGTTTGCAACCGGCGAAATTAAAGATATTTTGTCAGTGGAAAATACCAGCACCGGCAGGGTGAACCCGAAGGCAGAAAGGGAAAACAAAAAGGGATTAAGAAGGTAATCCGACAAGCATTTATTAATAAAGGATTTTCTCTCCGCCTTAATGAGCTTTACAGCACCGACGGTTATTATTCCGAGAGTCGAAAGGAAGGACAGCTGAAGGGAAAGGGAACACACCGAATAGGGGTTTGCCAAAATAAGTACCAGCAGGGAAATAAACAAAGAGGTAACCGAGTCGGAATTCCGTTTTACCCCTTTGCCCGCAAGAAACACCGAAAGCATTATGGCAGACCGTAATGCGGAATAGGAAAAACCGGTAAAGCCGGCAACGAAAAAGGAAAAGGCAATTCCGGTAAGGGAAAGGATTATCCTGTTTGAGGTAAATTTTTTCAACAGGGAATAAAGGGACATTACCAGTATGGAAAGGTGAAACCCCGACACCGCCAGCACATGGGAAACCCCGGCGGCGGAATATGCGGCGTAATCCGAAAGGGAAACGAAGGATGTGTCCCCGATAGTTATGGCTTTTACAAAAGCGGCAATTTCCGGCGGAAAGGCTTTGTCGCAGTTTGACGAAATTTTATTTCTTATTTTCGTAAAAAAGCCCTCGTTATGGGTAATATAGGAGGTTTCGCCGTAGGTGTAGTATTTTATTCCGGATGACAGAAGTTTGGGTTTATCCGAAGCGGGGTGAAAAATCCCTTTAATGTTTATTGTGTCCCCCGGTTTGCAGCTTTCCTCAAGCCCGGTATAGACCCTTATTCGCGTACCTTTGGCTATCCCCGTGTCGGAATGAACAGTTTTAATATCAATGCTTTGGTTTGAAAAATAAGTGGAGGAATTTTCAACCACACCGGTTACGGCGGAGCTGAATCCCTGACTGCGGGACGGCACGAAAAAATAGGTGTAAAGGGTAAAATAAGCAAAGGCGAAAAGAGGAATCAGGGCAAAAATAACCGCCGTCCTTATACGAAGAAACCGTACCGCGCCATAGACACAGCACGATACGGTAAGCGTCGCAAAGCAGAACGGAACAATCCATCCGTCGGTATAAATAAATATGGCAATGGATAATGCAAAAATCAGAACTCCCACCGACAACAGACGGTTCCGCAGCAATTATACCACCTTCCCGAAGGATCAGTTTAATTTTTCGGTCAGCTTAACCCCGCCCAAAACATGAAAATGCAGGTGTTTTACCGACTGGCAGCCGTCGCTTCCCACGTTGGTTATAACCCGGTAGCCGTTTTTCAGGCCTGATTCCCTTGCGATTGCGGGAATAGCCGAAAGCACCTTTGCGGCAATATCCACGTTTTCGGCATTAACGGCGTCAAGGGATTCGATATGAACCTTCGGCACCACCAGCACATGCACCGGGGTTACCGGATTAATGTCCCGGAAGGCATACACTTTTTCATCCTCATATACCTTTTTCGAGGGGATTTTACCGCTTATTATCGAACAGAAAATGCAGTCCATATATTAACCTCCCGTTTGTATTCTGATTACCTTATCAGCTTCGGCAAAGGCTTCGTCGAGTTTTTCGGGGTTTTTTCCGCCGCTGGACGCCCGGTCGGGTCTGCCCCCGCCGCCCCCGCCCACTATGGGGGAAATGGCCGACAGCAGTTTTCCCGCATTTGCCTTCTTTTCAAGGGCGGTTTTGCCGCAGCCGGCGGCAAACAGCACCTTACCTTCGCTTACCGTAGCCAGCAGGCAGACGCATTCGGGGTGCTTGTCCAGCAGGTTGTCGGTTGCCTGCCGGAGGATTTCCACCGGCATATCGTCAAACTTCGCCTTTACTACCTTTATACCGTTAATTTCCTCGGTATCGTTATAAGCCTCTTTGACTTTGGCGTCCGCAACGGTTAAATTGGCCGCTTCAAGGGACTTTTTATAGGTTCTGATTTCGTTCATTACCGTTTCGGCTCTGTGGGTAAGCTCGTTTATATTGTTTGCCTTCAGGGTTCTGGCGGTTTCGTTAATCAGTTGTTCGTTTTCGTAGATAAGGCTTAAGGAATTGAATCCGGTTACCCCCTCGATCCGCCGAACGCCGGCGGCGACGGAAGCTTCGGAAATTATCTTGAAAAGCCCCACCTTGGCGGTATTGTTGAGATGGGTGCCCCCGCAGAATTCGGCGGAAAAGCCCCCCATTTTAACCACTCGTACTTTATCGCCGTATTTTTCCCCGAACAGGGCTGTTGCACCGGTTTTTTTGGCTTCCTCGATGGGCATTTCGGCAGCGGTTATTTCCCCGCCCTTTAATATCTCCCCGTTTACAAGGCGTTCCACTTCGGCAATTTCCTCTTTGCTCATTGCCTGATGATGGGTAAAGTCAAACCTTACCACCTTGTCGGACACATAGGAACCCGCCTGCTCCACATGGTTCCCCAAAACCTTCTTCAAAGCCGCCTGTAAAAGATGGGCGGAGGAGTGATTTCTCATTATGGCGTTCCGGCGGTCTTCGTCCACGGCGGCGTCGGCCTGTCCCAATTCGATATAGCCTTCAACAAGGTGTCCTATATGAAGATGCTGACCGTTGGGAGTTTTCTTGGTGTCGATGACGGCGAATTTCCCGGTCCGGGTGACAATAAAACCGGTGTCCCCCACCTGTCCGCCGGATTCGGCGTAGAAGGGGGTTTTATCAAGGATAATCGTGGCGTCCCCGCCGGAAAGGATTGACTGAAGTTCCCCGTCCTTAATCATATAAATGATTTCGGATTTCGTTTGGATTTCGTTATAACCGGTGAAGACGGTCTTTCTTGTCTTGTCGATGGCAAGGGATTCCTCCGTCCAGCCGAAGTCGCCGGCGGCAAATCTTGCCTCCCTTGCTTTCTTGCGCTGTTCCTGCATGAGGGAGGCAAAGCCCTCCTCATCGGTTTCAAAGCCCCGTTCATCGGCAATTTCCTTTGTCAGATCAAGGGGGAAGCCGTAGGTGTCGTAAAGCTTGAAAACTTCCTCTCCTGGGATGAGGGTTATATTTTTTGCCTTTAGGTCGGAAATCAGCTTTTCCAGAAGGTTAAGCCCCAAATCAAGGGTCTGGGAAAACCTTTCCTCCTCGGTGGCAATGGTTTTCTTTATGAATTCCCGCCTTTCCGTAAGATTTGGGTAGGCGGAGGCGTTTTCGCTGATAACTTTTTCGCAGAGGGTTTCAAGGAAGCTTCCTTTAATTCCGATAAGCCTGCCGTGGCGGGCAGCCCGTCTCAGCACTCTCCTGAGCACATAGCCCCGCCCCTCGTTGGAGGGGAGGACCCCGTCGCCTATAAGGAAGGTGGCGGTACGGATATGGTCGGTTATAACCCTGAGGGAAACGTCGGTGTTCCCCGAACCGCCGGTGTATTCCACATGAGCGATTTTACAGACTTCCAGCATGATGTTCCTTATGGTGTCCACCTCGAAAAGACTTCCCACGTCCTGCATGATGCAGGCAAGCCTTTCAAGACCCATGCCGGTGTCGATGTTGGGGTGGGCAAGGCGGGTGTAGTTTCCCTTGCCGTCCCCGTCAAACTGGGTGAAGACTATATTCCAGACTTCGATGTATCTGTCGCATTCGCAGCCGAAGGCGCAGCCGGGCTTGCCGCAGCCGTACTTTTCCCCCCGGTCAAAGCTTATTTCGCTGCAGGGGCCGCAGGGGCCGGCTCCGATTTCCCAGAAGTTGTCCTCCTTGCCCTTGCGGTATATCCGGTCATGGGGAACGCCGGCTTTCCGCCAGATTTCGTAGGCTTCGTCGTCGTCTTCATAGATGGTTATATAAAGCCTGTCCTCGGGAATTTCAAGGACTTTGGTTAAAAACTCCCACGCCCAGGGAATAGCGTCGGCTTTGAAGTAGTCGCCGAAGGAGAAGTTGCCTAACATTTCAAAGAATGTCCCGTGACGGGCGGTTTTTCCCACGTTTTCTATGTCAAGGGTGCGGACGCACTTCTGGCAGGTGGTCACCCGCTTTCTCGGAGGAACCAGTTCCCCGGTAAAATAGGGCTTTAAGGGCGCCATGCCGGCATTTATTAAAAGCAGGGAATTGTCGTTTTGGGGAACAAGGGGGAAGGAATCAAGCCTTATATGTCCCTTTGATTCAAAAAACTGTAAAAATTTTTCGCGTAAAACCGTAAGGGAGTGTTTTTCCATATTTATTTGCCTTTCGATTGTGTCGGTTCAATTTTATCATATTATACCATTATTATGCCGATTGTCAATAAAAACATTAAATTCGGGAAAAGCCGCATTGACATTTCAAGGAATAATATGTTAAAATGCGGTTGAGAAGTGTAGTGTTAATAAACACTGCTGATTGTTATGTGTTGTCCGAAGGAGATGACCATGGAAAAGCTGGCAACAGGTAAAGAAACGAACAGAATAGAGTTTAAGCGGGAACTGAATGACAAGCTGGAACGGGTGGTTGTCAGCTTTCTTAACAATTCGGAGGGCGGGGAAATATATATCGGGGTTGACAACGACGGAAGTGTTGTGGGGGTGGAAAACCCGGACGACATTCAGCTTATGGCTAAAGACCGCATAAAGAACAATATTATACCCTCTACTTTGGGTTTATTCGATGTTTTAAGTAACACGGAAAACGGGAAAAAATATATAAAGATAAACATAGCCAGCGGACCGGAAAAGCCCTATTATATTTCAAAATACGGGATGCCCCCGAAGGGTTGTTTTATGCGTATAGGCAGTTCAACGGAGCCTATGCCGCAAAATGTCATAGAGGACTTTTTTTCAAAGAGGACAAGGAATTCTATCGGTAAAATAAAGTCACCGAAGCAAAACCTCACCTTTGAACAGCTGAAAATATATTATGAGGAAAACAATTTAAAGCTTAACGACCATTTTGCCGAAAACCTTGAATTGCTTACGGAAAACGACAAATTCAATTATGCCGCATATTTGCTTTCGGATACCAACGGCATATCAATAAAGGTGGCGAAATACAGCGGTGACGACAGGTATGATTTGATTGAAAATAACGAATACGGATATTGTTCGCTTATAAAAGCCACAAAAAATGTGCTGGCAAAGCTGGAAATCGAAAACCCCACCTTAACCAAAATCACGTCAAAAGAGAGAAAAGAGCATAATCTTGTTGATAAAATCGCTTTAAGGGAAGCGGTTATAAATGCCATTGTTCACAACGATTATACCAATGAGATTCCGCCCAAAGTTGAGATATTTTCCGACAGAATCGAAATAACCTCAGCCGGCGGTTTGGTACAGGGGATGACTGAGGAGGAGTTTTTCAGCGGCTATTCCGCACCGAGAAACAAGGAGCTAATGCGGATTTTCAAAGATATTAATCTTGTGGAACAGTTAGGTTCCGGTATGATACGAATACTTAAAAACTATAACCGTTCAATATTTACAATAACCCCTAATTTTGTTAAGGTCACCTTCCCGTTTAAAAAGCCAAAAAATAAAAAAATCCCTGATGGCGGATTAAATGGTGGATTAAATTACGGATTAAATGACGGTTTAAAATCCCTCTTTGATGTTATATCATCAAATCCGGGAATAAAAGCAAAAGAATTAGGAAAATTATTGGGCAATCGTTCGATTAATACTATAGAATGGCAAATAAAGGTTTTAATTCAAAAAGGTTTAATCGAACGACGTGGCAGTAAAAAGACCGGCGGTTATTATCCGGCAGAGGATAAACAGGACTAATATTAAATAATGCATTATCACAAAACCATACACGCAATATGCGCAAACTGAACAAGGAGTGTAAATATCATGGACAGGGAGATTTTTTCAGCCTATCAGAAGTATTACCGCAGCAAACTGCTTGACGACTGTATTCCTTTCTGGCTTAATTCCGATCTGCTTGACAAAGAATACGGCGGCTACATCACCTCGGTGGACAGGGAAGGCAAATCCTACAACGACGACAAATCCGTCTGGTTTCAGGGAAGATGCCTTTGGACTTTTTCCGCCCTCTGCAACAGCTACGGCAAAAGGGAGGAATGGGTTGAGGCGGCAAACAGCGGCGTTAAATTTTTAAACGAAAAATGCGTGGACGCCGACGGCAGGATGTTCTTTACCGTAACCAAAGAGGGAAAACCCCTAAGAAAACGCCGCTATATGTATTCCGAAAGCTTTTATGTCATCTCCATGGCGGAATACGGCGTAATGACCGGCAATAAAGAGGCAATAGCCAAAGCCGAAAAATGCTTTGACCTTATGCTTCAGATCTACCGCAATCCCGGTAGCGACCCCTTTAAAATAACCCCCAAATCCTATGCCTCCACCCGCGCCGACCGGGCGGTGGCGGTGCCCATGGTGCTGGTTTCCTCTGCCCAGCTGCTTCGCAGATGTGTCCCCGAAAGGGCGGAATACTACACCGAAATAACCCGGGAAATGGTGGACGCCATCTTAAAATACCACTACAAAGAAGACAAACACTGCGTGCTGGAATGCGTCGGTGCAAACGGTGAATTCATCGACAATCCGGCAGGACGCACCATAAACCCCGGCCATTCCATGGAAAATTCCTGGTTCCTGATGAATGAGGCCATCTATTCCAAAGACGACGAACTGCTGAAAAAGGCTCTGAATATCCTCGACTGGTCCCTGGAATGGGGCTGGGACAAGGAATACGGCGGGTTCATATACTTTACCGACTGCAGCGGCCGTCCCTGCGAACAGCTTGAGCACGACATGAAGCTGTGGTGGGTTCACAACGAAGCCCTTATCGCCACGTTATTGGCATACGGCCTTACCGGCGACGAAAAATACTTCAACTGGTTTAAGAAGGTTCACGATTATTCCTTCGGCCATTTTTCCGACAACGACTTGGGCGAATGGTACGGCTATCTCCATCGGGACAATACCGTAAGCCACACCCAGAAGGGCTCCATGTGGAAGGGACCCTACCACTATCCCCGTATGCTTATGCTTATCGACAGGATTTCCGGCCTGCTTGCCGCCGGGAAACCCATGGAAACACTGCTGTAACAGACCAAACGCACCGGCGGATACTGCCGGTGCGTTGCTTTTTACATATATATTTAATTTTCATAAAAGAAATTAAATTCGGTTTAATAATTTATTGACATTTATACAACTCGGCATTATAATAGAAAAAGTGAATATTTATATAATGATACGTCCGGAGGCAGTTTTATGAACTTTAAGAAGCTATTATCCTTTGTCATCGCAGTCATCATGCTTTGCGCATTGGCTGTTTCCTGTACGGATAATGATGACGACACCAGCAAAAGCACCTCTTCCCAGAATTCAGCCGTAAGTACCGGCGAAAGCGAAGATAATGTTACTTCGGAGGAACAGTCCCAGGCCCTTGTACCCCATCTTGAAGGGGCAGGTGTTAACGTCAGCGATTTTGAGCTGAAAATTTTATCCAGTAAAGACGACAGGATCTGGGCTCAGGAACAGTTTATCGGCTATGTTGACGACGACGGCAAGACCGACCCGGTAAGCGTGGCGGTATATGAAAGAAATGCCAGACTGGAACAGGAATACGGCTTTAAAGTCGTTCTCGAATCCATGGAATTGGGCTTTAATGAGTTCCAGAAAAGAATAAGAAACGATTTTGCGGCAAATACTGCCGACTATCACGTAATAGCCAACGGTTCCAGTGTTATAGCCCCCCTTACGGTGGAAGGCTACTGCTACGACCTTTATAATCTTGAAGATTCCTACCTCGAGCTTGAAGAAGAATGGTGGGACCCCGTAACCCAGGAAGACATGTCGATAGGACACCACCTCTACATGATATCCGGCGACATAATGATCCTTGACGACCAGTTCACCTATGCCATGTTCTTCAACAAGGACATTGCCGAAAATTACGATTACAACCCCTACCAGTATGTTTATGAGAACAAGTGGACCATGGACGTCATGTATGAGATGATGAAAGCGGTTGCCCATTCGGGGGAGGGGACGATGGACGTGGAAAACGGCGACGACACCTGGGGTCTGGTTGGCGTTCACTTTGACACCTACCAGATGATAATGGGTGCCGGCACCCCCCAGGTAAACAAGAATCAGGACGACCTTCCCGTGTTTGCCATGAACCTTGAACGCAACATAAACGCATTCTTTAAAATTTTCGACATAGTAACAGACCGGGAAAGAACCGCCCTTAAAGAAACCTATTATAAATGGGACGATCCCCTTGGAGCAAAGGTAACGGATCATTTCTTCAACGGTATGGCCCTCTTCTTCCCCACAACGGTTTCCGGTGTATCCAGCGAAAAGATGAGAAATGCGGAAATCCATTACGGCATACTTCCCATGCCCAAGTACGATGAAGACCAGGACAACTACGCATCCACCATCAACCCTTATCACTTCTTTGTTATGGCAATCCCCAACAACAACGTGGAGGATCTGGATAAGATAACCTTCTGCCTTGAAGCCATGGCATACCTTTCAAGGGAAATGGTAACCAACGTGTATTACGAGCGCACCCTTAAACTTAAACGTTTCCCCGACGACGACGATTCCCCCGTCATGCTGGATATAATCTTCAGAAACCGGCTTGTGGACATTTCCGTTATTTTCAACTGGGCCGACTGCATTCAGTATTATAACAATCTGGTATTCGGTAAGAATAAGGGGATTGTGGCATACTGCTATTCGGTAATAACCAAATTCGAAGCGGCTATGCAGGCAACCATCGATGCCTACCAGGCGCTTGACGAAGAACAGGAATAAGTATAAATTTACATAAAAACAGGGAAAAATCCAAGCAAAATCGGTAAAAATATACTTGCAAAAGCAAAAATGCTGTGATATAATCATAAAGTGCGCCGGTATGGCGGTAAGCCTGCCGACCGCACTTTTTTGACCTAAAAAATACACACACCGCTTATGCGTCCCGGGTGCCGTGAATACGGTAAAGGGACGTAAATCCCAAAAGCGTGTGGCGGGTAAAACCCGATTAACAAAAGGAGAGTATCAATGTCAGTTATCTCAATGAAACAACTTCTTGAAGCGGGTGTTCATTTCGGGCACCAGACAAGAAGATGGAACCCCAAGATGGCCGAATACATCTTCACCGAAAGAAACGGCATCTATATTATCGACCTTCAGAAGACCGTCAAGAAAATCGAAGAAGCCTATATGTTCATCCGTGACGTAGCGGCGGACGGCGGTACCGTACTTTTTGTGGGGACCAAGAAGCAGGCACAGGAGGCTATTAAGGAAGAAGCCGAAAGGTGCGAAATGTACTATGTCAACGTCCGCTGGCTGGGCGGTATGATGACCAACTTCAAAACCATCAAAAAGTCAATCTCCAAACTTAACAACCTCAATAAGATGTCCGAAGACGGCACCTTTGATTTACTCCCCAAAAAGGAAGTGGCCTCCCTTCAGAAGGAAATGAACGACCTGGAAAAGAGCTTGGGCGGTATTAAGAACATGAAAACCCTGCCTTCCGCCATCTTCGTGGTTGACCCCAAGAAGGAAAAGAACGCCGTTGACGAAGCCAGAAAGTTAGGCATCCCCGTGGTTGCCATAGTTGACACCAACTGCGACCCGGACGAAGTCGATCTGGTAATCCCCGGCAACGACGACGCCATAAGGGCAATCAAGCTTATTTCCTCGGTCATGGCCGACGCGGTGCTTGAAGGCAAGCAGGGCGAACAGTTCACCGATTCTTCGGTACAGAAGGAAAATAACGGTGAAACCGCAACCGATGATACGGCCGAGGATACCGCCGTTGAAGAAACCGAAAAGGCAGATAACGAATAATTATCTACACCCTATATTCAGGAAGGAATGAATTTATTATGGCAGATATATCAGCAAAAGACGTAATGGCATTAAGACAGAAAACCGGCTGCGGTATGATGGAATGCAAGAAAGCCCTTGTGGAAGCAAATGGCGACTT
>DBQR01000027.1:0-7020 GCA_002305335.1 Clostridiales bacterium UBA1389 | reverse complement strand
CTTAAAAATAAACCCGCAGACCTGGAAGCCCTTTTGGCCCTCAACCTTGATGGCAGCGACCGGACGGTGGAAGCGGAATTAAAGGACAAAGTCTTCACCATAGGCGAAAACTTAGCAATTAGACGCTTTGAAGTGGTGGAAGGGGTAACCGGCACCTATATCCACGGCGGCGGCGCGGCAGGGGTAGTAGCCTCCTTCCAGACCACCAACGGCATTGAGAACACGGAAGCGTTCAAGGAATACGCCAAAAATATCTGCATGCAGATTGCGGCAATGAACCCCACCTATGTTTGTTCCCACTGTGTTCCCCAGAACGTGCTTGATACCGAAAAGGAAATACTCCTTGCCCAAATCAAGAACGACCCCAAGCTTGCCAACAAGCCCGAGGCCGTGATTGAAAAGATGATAAGCGGCAGGCTTACCAAATTCTACGAAACCAACTGCTTAAACGAGCAGTCTTACGTCAAGGACGAGGAAAAGAAGGTTAAGGACTACACCGAATCGGTGGCAAAGGAATTAGGCGGGAATATCGCAATAATCGACTTTGTCAAATACGAACGGGGCGAAGGCATTGATAAGAAGGAAGAAGACTTCGCCGCCGAAATCGACAAGCTTATAAAGGGTTAAACAATTTCAATTAAACAGAATGCGGCTCCGAAAATCCGGAGCCGTTTTTTTGTTGTAATGAATTCCCGAAGTTTGATCTCTATGTATAATAATTTATATTTTGAATTTTTCCATATAGTCCGAAACAAGGACTTTGGCGCGGCCGATAAAGTCATAGTCAGGATGATACAGGCACCATTCAAAGGTCAAGCCCACCAAAATTGTTTTAATGTTTGCGGCTAGCTCGGCAGTATCGGCGGGTTTCAATTCCCCCCGGGAAACCCCGAGGTCATACAAATTTATAAAAAGATCGGGCATATCGAAGCCTATCTCCGATGGAACATTTGCTGCTTTTCTTCTTTCTATAAAAATTTTATATACAGTCCGCATAATATCCACGCCTATGCTTTGGGTAAGTTCGCATATATAAACGGCGGTGGCGACAATCAGATCCGCAGCAGGCATATTTTTATCCAGGCTGTTCCAGACTTCCATTATCTGTGACTGCATTTTCTCGGCACCCTCGAAAACAAGGTAAACCAATAAATCCTCTTTGGAAAGGAAATAAACATAAAATGAACCCCTGGCGACTTTAGCTTCCCTTACTATATCGTCAATACTGACGGCATCGTAACCATACTTATCCATAAGAGTTTTTGCGGCTTCATAAATTTTTATTCTGGTTGCCAAGGCTTGCTGCTGTCTTTTTGTTAGTTTTTCATTCATATAAATATTTGCTCCTTTTTGTAAAATTTTTGTTGACATTTTCAATTATTTCCAATATAATGATTTTATTGAATTTGTCAATGACAGAGTACACTTTATTATATACAATCATTGACATTCTGTCAATAGGTTTTGTCGTTTCTTATAAAATTTTACCAATGAAAGGCGGTTTTTCATGAAAAAGAAGATAACACATCGCATTATCACGCTGTTTATGGTTTTTATAATGCTGCTGGGGTTAATATCCTCAACAGCATTGACGGCAGCGGCAGAAGAAGATACCCCCCCGCCTCCCCCCGGAGTCATGATAAATGTCGACAGTGAAGTTTACAGAAATCTCAACAATGCAAAAAACGGACTGAAAGCCATGGCGGCAATGGCTAAATATCCGGGCACGGCAGCCATTTTTGACGGAGTGTTCAAAGCTGTTTTCGGTGATGAAAATGACCAGATAAAAGCCGCAATAGCTGTATTGAATGAGAAGCTTGACGGTATTAAGCAACAGATATCGGATATGGTTGAATATATATCGAAAAAAATCGATAAATCTGTATTGATAAATGCAATAAATGAACAAATAAATAACTATGTTATTTTACGTCCTGATTATCAAGAGTGGTATAATCACTACAATACAACATTAAAAAACCTTGAAGCCCCCAAAGAAGAAACAGAAGAAGCAAAAGAAATACGTTTGAATGATATTGAAGATTTTTTCCTTTATATCGTTAATAACGAAAACACTCAATTCCATAAAAAGGTGAAAACCTTGGGCATATCGATTTTAGACAAGCATCCCTTAACGGGGGTTGATCTTTTAACCGCTTTCGACAAGCTGATTTTATACTCTTATAACTGGGAACATCAAGGCTATGAACGTCGTATTGCGTTTCAATCTTATGCAATAGGCCTGTACACCAATTTAGCCGGTATCTCCATGGCGGGACTTATCGTGGGAATCGAAGATGCCGATATGAGATTAAAGGATATGCCGGAAGGAACAGAAAAGCGTAGGCTGAAAACAAATAGAAACGATATGGCAACTCTCCTTGACGAACTGAGAGCACAGACCGAAGAAATCTACAATATGGTTGAGGCTCATACTATTAATATCCGTCCGGATGATGAACGGTATTATCAGGTGCCCGGTCATGAATTGCTGCTGAAGGCAACCGCCGTCCCCAAAACGGTAAATCCTACTTATCCGAACAAACCAAGCGGATGGGTTATGAGTTATGATCTTTACGGCGGAGTACTTTGCGACGGTATGGAAAAAAATAAATTTTTCAGTAAATATAATGAAAACGGATACTACCCTCAGCCATATGACGGCAAATCCGCTCCCTACCCTCGATCTGACTGGCTTATCAGTGTTTATAAGGATTACGGCGGCTTGAAAACCATGTATGAGATATTCTTTGATAAAAATGAGGGCGGCATAGAATTGCCGGGAATCATTGGTTTGGATGACCCGAATCTTGCTTTTGTCTCAAGTGATTGGTGGTACTATGATGTAGATATCTCATCGATTCGTTATTTTAATATGAGGCTTATTGATAAATCCGGAGAAATTAAAAACATCGATTATCTGGCGGGAGTATATACTGATTTTGATGAAAAAGACGGCATCAAGTACTGGTATCCGCATATGATGATCGGTTTGATAGTTATACCCGTGTTAAAAGCCGGACCTCCCGACGGGGAGTCCTTTGAAATTTCGGGAATGGAGGAAAGCTACAGTATCCCCTACAGCAATGATATTGTACTTTCCATGACAGAAAATGAGTTATATTCATACGAATGGCTGGTGGATAAAGACGGTAACGGTTTTATACCAATAAACAACGCCGGAACCGAAAGCATTTCCCTCGGTACGGTTGACGGTTCTATGAACGGTTATCAGTATCGTTGCCGGGTTATTTATCACAATCCGACCGGTGATGTCAAAACCTATATGTCCAATATCGTTACACTGAATCTGTCCGATTCCGATACTCCCCAGACAGGGGATACCGCCTCTGTTCTGCGTGCTTTGCTGTTAATGATAATCTTAGGTGCATTTATTGTTTTTTTGACTGCTTTTAGGGCTGTCAGAAAAAGAAGATACACGATTGTAAAATAATAGTCCTGTTAATATTATAAAGTGTGCGGCTCCGGGATTCCGGGGCCGCTTTTTATTGTAAAACGTAGCTTGCGAAAAAAATAAAAATTTTTTCAAAAAGGTATTGACAATCACTTGACCATATGATACAATCATAGCCAAGAAAGGAGATGCGGTCATATGTATGCCACTTTTCCCGGCACCACCATTGAGGTGGGAAAACACCAGCGTAGCCGTCCCGATTCGGCTGCCGAAGTGTTAAGCAACATTTTTTCAACCGGCGGACTTGTGCTGTCGCAGGTTTCAAGCCTTACGGGACTTGAATATTACATTATCCAAAACTGGGTAAAGCGGGGCTTTGTACCGCCCCCCGTAAAAAAACTGTACAGCAAAGACCAGTTCTGCAGGGTTGTCATAATAAACATATTAAAGGAAACCCTGCAAATAGAAAAAGCCACAAAGCTCCTTTCATATATCAACGGGGTGCTTTCCGACGAAAGCGACGACCTTATCAGCGACTTCGAGCTTTATAACTACTATGTTAATCTGGTTTTTTCGGAAACGGGTAATACCCCGCCGGAGGAGGGAATAAAAAAGGTACTGAAAGACTACAAAGAACCCGTCCCCGGAGCCCTGCAGCGGCTATCAAAGGTGCTTCTGGTTATGTACTACGCCGGTCAGGCGGCATGTTATTCGAAAATTTGCAACGAACTACTTTATGAATTAGGCTGAAGGAGGAACTACTTATGGTTGAATGGTGGAACTCTCTATCCCTTTTAGGTCAGATTTTTACCTGCATAGCCATTCCCTCAACCATTATAATGATTATACAGGTTATAATGATGTTTTTCGGGCTGAGCCATTCCGGTGACGCCGATATTGACGGGGATGTAAATGTGGATTTGGACGGCGACGGCGTACCCGACGGGATTTACGGCGACGATGTGGATACCGACGGCGACTTTGAGTCCGACGCCGCCGCAGACAGCGGGTTCAGGCTGTTGTCGGTGAGGGGAATAATTTCTTTCTTTGCCATCTTCGGCTGGACCGGCCTTGTGGTGCTGAAAAGCGGCGGGTCAACCCTCCTTGCCCTGGGGGTGGCAGCATCAGCCGGCTTTGCCACAATGGTTATATTAGCCCTGATATTCATGTGGATGTTCCGCCTCCAGTCCGACGGCACCATGGATATAAAGTATGCCTTGGGGGTAAGCGGTAAGGTTTACCTGCGGATTCCCCCCCAGCGTCAGGGAACCGGCAAGGTCAACGTTATGTTACAGGGAAGATACGCCGAGCTTCCTGCCGTAACCGACGAAACGGATTCAATTCAGTTCGGCGAAGAGATTGTGGTTATAGGTATTTCCGGCTCCAACACTCTGGTGGTAAAGCGAAAATAATAAATTATAAAGGAGATATGAAATGGAAACATTAGGTCTTGTTCTGGTAGCCGCGTTAATTGTATTCCTTATTATGGTCTACATAGTCTCGCGCTACAAAAAGTGTCCTTCGGACAAGGTTATGGTTGTTTACGGTAGAATCCGGGACAACGCCGACGGTACCCCCCGCCCCGCCAAATGTATCCACGGCGGCGCCACCTTTATCGTTCCGGTGTTCCAGTCTTATGCCTTCCTTGACCTGACCCCCCTGTCAATTCAGGTGGACCTTAAGTCGGCATTGTCAAAGCAGAACATAAGAATCGACGTTCCTTCAACCTTTACGGTGGGTGTTTCCACTGAACAGGGGATAATGCAGAATGCGGCGGAACGCCTGCTGGGACTCAAGCTTAACGAAATTCAGGACCTTGCCAAGGATATTATCTTCGGTCAGCTGCGTCTTATCATAGCCACCATGGATATCGAGGAAATCAACTCCGACCGGGATAAATTCCTTGAACAGGTGTCAAGAAACGTGGAAACCGAATTGGGGAAAATCGGTCTTCGTCTCATCAACGTTAACGTAACCGATATTTCCGACGAATCGGGCTACATTATAGCTTTGGGTAAAGAAGCCGCCGCCAAGGCAATTAACGACGCCAAAAAGTCGGTTGCCGAAAAGGAAAGGGACGGCTCCATCGGTGAAGCCAACGCCTTTATGGAAAAGCGTATAAAGGTGTCGGAAGCCAACTCCATCGCCATAAAGGGTGAAAACGAAGCTCAGATGGCAATCGCCATGTCCAACGCCTCCCTTAAGGAAAAGGAAGCCGAAGCCAAGCGTATCGCCACCGCGGCCGAAAAGGTTGCCGAAGCAAAAGCCCTTCAGGAAGCCTACGCCGCCGAGAAGATGGCGGAAGAAGCCCGCTACTCCAAGGAAAAAGCCGCCCTTGAAGCCGATATAATCGTTAAGGCCGAAATCAGGAAGAAGGAATTGGAGCTTTCCGCCGAAGCCGAGGCAGAACAGACCCGCCGCAGGGCAAAGGGTGAAGCCGACGCCATCTTCATGAAGATGCAGGCGCAGGCAAGCGGCATACAGGAAATCCTGCTTAAGCAGGCGTCGGGCTTTGAGGAAATGGTCAAAGCCTCCGGCGGTAAGGCAGAGGATGCCATCAGGCTCCTGATCGCCGACAAACTTGAAGACCTTATGAAGGTTCAGGTTGACGCCATCAAGAATATCAAGATCGATAAGGTTACTGTCTGGGACGGCGGCAATACCGAAGGCAAGTCCGCCACCGCCAACTTCGTGTCAAGCCTTTTCAGATCGGTGCCCCCTCTCAACGAAATGTTCGATATGGCGGGGATGAAGCTTCCCAACTATTTGGGAACTCCTGCCGGCGAAAAGGACGAAAACAAAACGGAAACCCGAAATCAGACACAGGAATAAGGTGATTAAGTGGCAAGGGATAAGGAAAAAGGCCAGCTTGACGGGTTTATTATTAACAACGTAATCTTTCTGATTGCCATGTTTATCGGGTCATTGTTCCCCGTACTGGCAAGAACTGTTCTGTCTTTTATGATAAAGACCCCCTCCGCTTCCGAGTTAAGGGCGGACGGCAGCTTCCTGTTTGACGTAATATACCCCATAGCAGGCTTTGTCACCCTTGCCGCCTTTGTTTTCGGAGGCTGGTACTGCAGCTATGTCGCTTTCAAAAAGGTGTCCTTCAAGACGGGTAGGGACGTTGACAGGTTTAAGATTAAAATCCAGCTTATCGCCCCCTCAATCCTGATGCTGGCGTGGAACGTGTATATGGGCTTTGCCGACAAGTTTACGGGGTTTATGGGATTCCAGTTCTGGTACCCGGCGGCGGTGACGTCCTCCCTGTTCGGGGTAATCGACAAAACCGACCTGCTCGGTACGCTGTCCAGCCTTGACCTGGTTTCAAACAGCTTCGTCCTTGACGGATTAGCCTACTCTTTCCCCTGGCTTACGATTTTCTTCGGCATAGTTTATTCGGCGGTATTTTCGGTCGCCTGCTATTTCGGCAGGATAAAGGGAATGGCCGCCGGCATAGTGAAGAAGAACGAATACCTAAAGGTAATAAGAGGGGAATTGAAAAACCCCTGACTTACCGAAAGTGTTACGGTTATAGCCGAAATAATCAAGCGACATCAATAAAACAATATCTCCGTTAAGAAACGCCGCCGAAAACGGCGTTT
>DBQR01000029.1:2748-11983 GCA_002305335.1 Clostridiales bacterium UBA1389 | reverse complement strand
CGATTCTCCGCCTCGATTTTTATTATCATAAAAAATAATTCATTTATCGGTTTAGTTTTATTTGATTTACCATAACTTAATATTTTTCGATTCTTCTTTGTTTTCTTAATTCGTTACGGCGTATCCCGGACTTCCATTCCTCAATTTCTTCATCGGTTTCAAGAATAAGCTTCGGCACCTGAACCGGTTTTTCATTTTCATCCAGCGCCACCAGCACAAGATAGGCACGGTTAATTAGGGTTTTTTCGCCGTTTAGTTTCTCGACAAAGGTATCCACACGAACCTCCATGGAGGTATTTCCCGTATATGTCATACAACCCTTAAGCACGACCGTATCGTTTATATAAGCCGGTTCCTTGAACTGAAGATTATCCACCGATGCTGTCGTAACATTTCTGTTGGAATGACGGCGCGCCACCACCGCCGCAACCACATCAATCCACTCGACCAGTTTTCCGCCGAACAAGCGGTTGTATCCGTTAAGATGTTCGAACAAAACAATTTGCACATGCTCGGCTTTTGATTCGCTTACCCGTTTCGGACGCAATTCCTCCATATTAGTTGTCTCCTTAAATCCTGTTTGTTTTTATATTATCTCACCCGACCGGCGGAGTTTTTCATAAAAGGGGATAAAACCTAATTTAATTATATCACATTCCATTAATCAGCACAATACATATATTGCTTTATTAATGCTTTTACTCAAAAAAGCCCGAAAGTCCTTTCAACTGCAGTATTTTTAATTTGAAGTCATTTCAAGCGATGGATAGGGGTAGTAAAGCGGTTGAGGTAGTTATAATGAAATAAACTCACATCAAACACAGTGGGATAAATATTACACCTTTGTAAATTTAATCTTGATTTTTCGCCTGATATGTATTATATTTAACATATATATATTAAATGTTGAATATAAATCAAAACCATGTTTAGTGATGAATAACAAACCTTAAGAAACGGAGTATCTATGGTCCTAACTGTTTTATTTCTCATTTTAACCCTTTTGACTGCGGTTTTTCTTATAATGCTGCTTATAATGTCGGTGTACTCCATAGTGATACATCTATTAAAAAAGCCTAATCAAAAGCAAGTAAAACACCTGAAACGGGTTGCAGTCTGTTTAGGAGTGTCAATTCTTTGCAACGGGTTGCTTATCCCCGTTTCCCAATTTACCGCCCATACACCTACCATAAGGGACGAGCAGGGAAATATCCCCGAAAATGCCGTTTCCGAACTTATAAAAGTTGAATTAAACGGCAGAAAGCAATGGATTTCCATTAGAGGGCATGATAAAGACAATCCGGTGCTGCTGTTTTTGGCAGGGGGTCCCGGGGGCACCCAGATGGCGGCGGTAAGACATGAACTATCCCGGCTTGAAAAGCATTTTGTGGTGGTAAACTGGGACCAGCCCGGTTCGGGAAAGTCCTACGGCGTCAAAAATGAGGGTAAAATATCGGTTGACACCTATATTGACGACGGAATTGCCCTCACGGAGTATTTAATTAGTAGATTTTCCAAAGAACAAATATATTTAATCGGCGAATCCTGGGGGAGCGCTCTCGGCATCTTTCTCATTAACAAAAAGCCCGATTACTACCATGCCTTTATAGGTACCGGACAGATGGTTGACTTTGAAGAAACCGAAAGGCTCGACTATGCCAAAGCCCTTGAAATTGCCGAACAGAAGGGGGATAAGTCCCTGATTAATCGTCTTAGAAGGAACGGCGTTCCCCCCTACTACGGCGACGATGTTACATGGAAAAGCGCGGTTTATCTGAATTATCTTTCGGCATATATGGCAAATCTGCCGGAAATCCATAACCCCGGCTATAACACCTTAAGGGATATATTCTCCCCTGAATACGGTATATCGGATAAGATTAACTACATAAGAGGTGTTGTATATACCTTCAACGAGGTTTATCAGCAGCTTTACGACATTGACTTAAGAAAGGATTATACATCCCTTAATGTGCCGGTTTACTTCTTTTTAGGAAGGTACGACTACAACGCCCCAACCTCCCTTGTTGAGGAATATTATGAGTTGCTGGACGCCCCCCAAAAGGAAATCCTATGGTTTGAGCATTCCGCCCATTCCCCCTGGATAAACGAAAGTGATAAATTTATAAACGAAGTATTATCCCGTTTCTTAGGGGAGTAGGGGGGTCATTTTGAAAAGATATTACCTGATTATATTTTTGTTATTGGCGGGGATGATCCTAACAGGCTGCGCCGAAGGACACCTTCAAATGTCCCCTGACGGCGAAAGCTCCGGGTTCACCCTGGAGTTTGAGGAATGCAATCGTAAAGGCGAATGGGAGATTAAGTTCGTAAAAGACGATATAATTAAGGTGGAGGTTGACCACATTAACGGAGAGTTTTCCCTTGTTATTGCCGGCAAAAACGGCAGCACACCCTATGAGGGAAATTTTAAAGACGACATGACCTTTACCGTAACCATTTCCGAAACCGATTGGTATTCAATAAAGTTTAACGGCAATAACGCAACGGGAAAAATTATTGTTTCAAAAACAGACAACAGGGTAGATTAAACAGGTCTTTTTGATTGATTTTGTCCGACCGAAAACGGAAAATTTCACTGTTAATAAACATCAAATTTCATCTATAGCTAAAAATGCNNCGCCCCAAAGGGCGCATTTTTATTTATTCATTAATAAACCCGGCGATAGCCCAGTCGGTATGGTCGTAATAATTCTCGTCGAATGATTTATCCGTCACCAGGGTGATGCTTTCGGCATTGTCGGGGATATTCACCACAAAGGTATATGTTTCCCCGGTAATCAGAATATCCGACGTTTCAGCCGGATTACCGTCGATATACACCGAAAACACCGCCTTGCACCGTATGTTGTCGAAATTCACCTCGTCGTCATACCCCGCAACGGCAACAAAGCATTTCGCCCCTTCGGGGATATCAAAGGTTATCCTTGAAGTGGCGTGGGTGCCGATTCCCTTGGTATATTTCACACCCCCCACCGAAAGGGTGTTCCCGTCAATGGATTTGTCCCGTCTGGTGGTGCCCCAGCCGGTGATGTTTTCCCTCCATTCCAGGTCAGACGCATATATGTCAATGAACTTTTCGTCAAAACAGAAGAATTCCTTTGAACCTGCCGGTAGTTCGGTATTGCCGTATCTGATATAGGCACTTACCGTTACCAGCATTTCATCCTGCTTGGGCATCTTAAATTCATCGGCTTTTGCCCTATATCCGTTGCATTCAAGAAATACTTCGTATTCCTCGTTTTCCAGCCCTTTGCATTTTATGTCAATGCCGTCCCCTTCTTGTATTACCGAAAGCCCCTTGGGAACAAACTCCACCGCAAAATCCCGGTACCAGTTGCTTATCGAGCCGAGGATATAAACATTCTTGTAACCCATATATTTAAGGGTGCGGTATGCCTGAATGCTCCGCTTGAAGGCAGAACAGTAAACTATTATTTTCGTATTCCTGTCCTTTATTTTTTCATCCGCCCTGCGGATAATTTCGGTGTGGGGTATGTTTATGCTCCCTTCAAGGTGGTATTCCTCAAACTCCTTTTCCGACCGAACGTCAAGGAGTACCGCCCCGTTTTCCCCAAGGGACCTTGCCTGTAAAGTGCCGATTATGGCGTCGTCAACCTCCGCTTCAACCTCCGGCGGAGTCCACTCCAAAGTCAGGCAGTCGGTAAGGGGGGTGTTGTCGCTGTCCCACAGGAACACTTTGACGGTGCAATTTTCGTCCTGCCGGTTGTCGATGGAAATTACATTTTCCCCGTTTTTTACCTCTGTTTCTTTTATATCAAGCATAACCCCTTTCGGGGAATAAACCGCAACAATAAGCCTTGCGTTTAAAGCGCCGTCAGCCTTTATATTTACGTTTAATTTATAGGTTTCGCCGGAGAGATTTCCCGAAATAACGGGCGGGTTTTCGATAATCGCATAACCCAGTATTTCGACCGGTTTTCCCGACGCCAGCATAACCGTCAGCCGCTCGGACCGGTTATGGTAAACCCGTAACTTTTTATAGGGCTTTCCGTTTAAGGAAAACTGCCTTGTCACCCCTGCCGAGGAGGTAACGGTAATAAAGGCTTCACTTGTTTTAAAATAGATATCAAAAGCAGTAAGCCGGGCAACCCCTTCAAACTGGATATACTCCCCGGAACCGATTGTAGTCCTGCTGATGCTTTCAAGGGATTTCAGATCCAGCCCTTCCCCCGCCATTTCGGTAAGGATAAGCTCATTATTTTCATCGGCTTTATAGTTGGAAAAAGCGGCAAAGCCGATAACAATATCCGAATCGGAAGAAAGCTCGATTTCGATATTTCCGGCTTTCATCGAAAAATAACCGAACTCGATAAGGCTGATACCCTTGTCTGCCGTTAGAGTTTTAACCACCTTGTCTTTGAACTTAACCGTAAGATAAAGTCCCGTATCGCTTCCGGCAAGGATATACCCCGTTCTGGCTATATCGTTTATAGGGAAGGAAAGAGTAGCTTTACCCTTAACCGATAGCATATTTTTAACGGAGTTTTGCTTTACTTCCTTTCCGTCGTTCCAGACAATATCGGTATTTCCTTCGGCTACGGTTGTGGCACCGTCAAAGTCAAAGCTTATCCGGTTTTGAGCAATATCTTTTTTATATGTATTATCGCCGAAATAAACCCAGTCGTTAGTACCCAGCTTTGAAAGGTTGCATTTTGCCGGAGGGTCGGTTATTTCAAAGTAGCCGTTAAACACCCCGCCGTCGGAAAGGGTTAGGGCATAAAGGGTGATATCTTTATCGCCGCCGAAGGAAACAACAACCCTGTTTGTTCCGGTGCCTTTAAAGGTAAGCTCATAAACATACAAATTATCCTTTTCGCATAAAAGGGAAGTGGTGTTTATTTTGTTTATCACGGAAGCGTTTATTTTAACCTCGCCTTCGGCGGAAAAAAACAGCTTCGCTCTTCGTGTCATGGGGGAAACCGGAAGGGTAACGGTTGAACCTGCCTTAACGGTTATGCCCTTCCGGGTGGAGCCGGAGGATATACTATCCCCGTCCGTCCAGCTGAAGGTAAAAGGGGATTCATACAGGGTACTGCCGATTTCGTTTTCAACTGCCTTCTGTCCTTTTTTGCGTTCGGAGTTTCCAAACACAAACCAGTTTATATCCCCTTCGGCGGACAAATCAACTTCGCTTTCGGTTTTATCGATGTATCCCGAAAGGGTATAATCCCCCTCAAATTCGGTGTTGCCCTTAACCTTATAGACATCCGTACCGTGGGAGGGGACGAAAATTTCCAGCTTATCCTCAAAAACCGGCAGATCCCTGTGTTCCCATAAATCCCGGGCGGAGGAAACCCCGTTGATTCCCAATGAGGCGAAATCAATGGTTATGCTTATATCCCTGCCGCTTCGGTTAAGCACCGCAACGGCTTTGGCAGATTCCCCTTCGGAATAAAGCTGTTTTACCCATATTTCATAGCCTGCGTTTTTGTCTTCGTAAACCATTACGGCGGAAAGGCAGGCGGGGTCCTGGTTTATTTCAATCATTTCCTTGTTTGAAAGGATTTCCAGCGCGTTATCGGATATGGAACCCACGTCACAGCCGATTAACAACGGGGCGGACATCATACACCACATGGAAAAATGGGATTTATCCTCCTCATAATTCATGCCGTTTCCCACCTGAAGCATATCCAGATCGTTCACATGCCCCGGGGAGGTATATTGGGTTATGTTTTTTACCGCATCAATCTGTAAAAGTATCGAATCGAAATTAGGGGCGATATCCCCGTAAATCCGCCAGGAATCGGCGGTCTTGGTTACCCAGTCGCCGGGGAAGTGCCAGCAGCAGATATTGTATATTTTGTTTTTATTGTATTTTTCCTCAATTTCCTTTATAATATTGCCGATTTTGGTGTACTGGTCCTTGGTGTCAAGCCCCAGCGAGGAACCGCCGCACCAGTCCACCTTTATAAAGTCAAAGCCCCATTCCCCAAGATATCTTTCCAGGTCGGCCTGCTCATGACCGTACAGCCCCACATGCTTGTCGGTGGTGTATTCGTCGTCCCGCCAGCCGCAGGTGGTGTCCCCGGCGTCGGAATATATTCCGGCATATAACCCCTTTGAGTGGGCATA
The DNA here is from genome assembly GCA_002305335.1 of Clostridiales bacterium UBA1389. GTDB lineage: Bacteria > Bacillota > Clostridia > Oscillospirales > CAG-382 > UBA1206. The sequence continues at coordinate 5,863 of DBQR01000029.1, read as the reverse complement.
ATCGGCAATATACTTCATACCATTTGGCCAGAAGCGTTCCTTTTCCTTTACAATGCCGTTATCCCGACCGTTCTGCCAACCGTCGTCGATGTTCACGAAACTATAACCGCAGTCGTATAAACCGGTGGAAATCAAGGCGTTAATCTGACGGATAATTATTTCCTCGGAAATATTTGTCTGGAAATAATTCCATGAAGACCAGCCCATAAGGGGGGTATGCCTCTCGGAAAAATCAGTTGTCCCATCGCTTTCACCCTCGGCTTTTACTATAAGCACCAAAAGAAGGGATAAAAGCAAAGCGGCGGCTAAAATAACTGCTATCAGCTTTTTCATTAAATTTTATCCCCCAGTTCGAATTCAACGGTCCTTGTTAAGCTTCCCGCAACGGCTTTGACGGTAAAACGCCCCTGGTAGTCGATAAACATTCCGGTTTCGCCTTTTCCCGAATTGTCAAGCTGAAGCTGGTCAAGGAAAACCACCTTTCCCTTCACGTCGGTTACGGTAACCGAAACATAAGCTTTGGAATAATCGGTTCCGAAATCAATCGTAAGAGTTATTGTGTCGTTTGTTTTGACGATATCTATTGTTTGCCCGTTTCCTTTGGATTTCCCGCAGGCTGAAGTAAACATAAGTAAAACCAGCAGAACTATAAGTAATATATGCCTTGCTTTCATAACAACCCCCGTGGAGCAAATCTTAATTGATTATATCAATTTCTACAGGCCATTACAACAGTTTTTGAAAAAATAAAAGGCTCCGTTGCGGAGCCTTTTATAATCAGATTACATATCCTACTGTTCTTCGTAGTCGGTTATGATTTCCTCGATAGCTTTTTCATAGCTTTCCCGATTCGTGTCAAGGGTGGAATAAAAGTCGGTGGAATTCTGCTTGATGAGATCGGCAAGGATATTGTGAATGCCTATCTTTGTATAGATGATGGCCGGGTCGTAAACGATGGAATTGAAGATAATGTCAAGCATTTCTTCGGAATCCTCGTCCCGGAAATCCTTATTTTTAAGTACCACATTGTAATAGGTGTTGGCGATATTGTTTTTGCCCCCTATTGACATAACCTCAAGCATATATGCCGAAAAATCCGGGTCTTTGACCGATACGGGTATGCAAATGCCGTTGGCATAATTAGCAGAGCATTTGTTGTAGTATCTGTCCTGATCTTCGTTATATTTTGCCGCCGGTACAATTCCGTATTCCACGTCATACTGTCTTAATTTTTTGATGGCGGAAAAGTGAACCGCCATAAACAGTGATCTGCCGTTGCCGAAAACCTCAACGCAGGTGTCCCAGACATTTTTTGTCCTGTCGGTCCAGTCGTCCACGGTGGCGTACCAGGTCTTTTTCTCGGCGCAAAGACCGAGCACATACTGGGTGACATCAACGGATCTGGTGGTTTCCCCTAAGGCAAGCACGGGATTATTACTGGAATCCTTGGTTACAAGCTGTTCGCCGCAGCCGTAGAAGAAGGAAGGACCCGTGTCAACGATTCCCCATAAATCCTTTTCGTCCTGAACCCCGTCGTCCTCAAGGGTACCGGTTATCTGTTTACACATTGAGTAAAGCCTGTCAAGGGTCCAATTGCCGTCCCGGACTTCCTGATAAATGTCATAGCCGGAAAAATGGTCGTTCATAAGCTGTTTGTTGAAGGCAATACCCGAGGACACTATTTTATGCATAAGGGACATATCGCCGGCGGTAAAGAAAACCTTGTCGCCGATGGATACCGCGGCGGTGGCGTTGGCGTCCCACCAGGGGGCGTCAAGATCGATTATGTCGCTGTACTCATTCAGGTCATATAGCTTGCCTTCCTGCGCCAGCACCGCAGCGGTTGACATAAAGGGCATTGCGGCGTCAAAGGTATCAAGACTACCGGATATTTCGTCCCGGATCGCCTGCAGACAGTCATTAACCGCAACGGCTTTCACGGTTATGTCGTAAACTTCGTAAACCCAGTCGTTTCTTTTGGTTACTCCGTCTAAAATTACCGAGTCGGTGGTGGTGTAAAGGGGTTCTATTTCCTCGCTGAAATAGGTTCCCTGACCTTCCTGGGAAGTTACAAGCACCCTGAATTCACCGTATTCCCGCCAGGTGTCGTCATAAGGGGGGAGATTTTTGGTGGAATATTTACCGTCTGCATCGGTGTAACGGTCTTCCTGGCTGGATTCGCCGGCGGATAAGTCTGCTTCCGAGGTCTGGTCTCCCTGGTTTGAGTTGTCGGTTTTGGATTCTGTAGAGGAGGTGTCCTTGTCCCCCTCGTTGCCGCAGCCGACCAGCAGGGCAGCTAACATCAGTAAGCACAAAAGCAGGGAAATGATGGATTTCAGCTTCATAATGTCTCTTTCCTTTCGCATAGATAGTAAATATACTTCATCTATAATAACTAAAAACCGGTAAAAAGATATATAAATTTTGTGTAAAATTATTGTTAATATATAAAACCGAACTTTCATATTTTTTAAAAATATGTTAATCTTGCAGTGGTTATTCTACAGTTGCCGTAAAGGAAGGTATATGAATATGTGCTGCAGGTATTATGTTCCCGGGGAAATGAGCGAATTTCTAATTTTGAAATATCTTGACAAAATTAACGAAAAACCGAAAAACGGGGAAATATATCCTTCCGACCTTTCGCTGGTTATATACGGCAGCGGGGGAATTTCCGTTACGGGAATGAAATGGGGTTTTTCCACCCGGAACGGGGTGGTTTTCAACGCACGAGGCGAAACCTATGAGGAAAAATATTTATTTGCCCCCCATGCCCTAAAACGCTGCGCCGCAGTCTGTTCGGAATATTACGAATGGAAAAACAAAATAAAATACGCCGTGAGACCGGAGGATAAAATACCCTTGTTCCTGGCGGGGATATACAGGCAAATCCCCGGCAACGGATATGAATTTACCATAATAACCCTCCCGCCGGTGGGGGAAATAGCCGACCTTCACGACCGTATGCCTTTAGCGGTGACCAACGACGCCGCCGAAGCCTGGCTTTCCGGGAAAGATATTCAATATGTTTACAATGCCGTCCCAAAACTATATTATGAAAAAGCATAAAAAACAATAATATTTATTTTAATTCATTATCATTTTAGCATAATTT
>DBQR01000029.1:0-2738 GCA_002305335.1 Clostridiales bacterium UBA1389 | reverse complement strand
TGACGGATGAGGGGTAGTACCATATATAAGGGAAAGCAGTAAAATACAACCCGCAGCCAACACCGCAAATAAAATCCGGCGGCAGATGCCGCCGGAATAAAATCACTTATCCAATATTTCCAAAGTCTTATCCCAATAACCCAACTGATTTTCTATCCTCTGTTTTTCAACCTCGGTACAGCTATCCATCGCCGTCCTAACCCTTGACACAATATCCTCAATTTCATTCCTATAGCCGCCGTACATTTCCTTAACCGTGGGCGGTACCCAGGTCATACTGTACCCTTCGCAGTTTTCGCTTGCCTCGGCAAGCTTTTTATAATATTCAAACATTTCCCCGGCAGCACTGCCGAACAGCTTATCGCAGGCATCTTCCAACAGCTCCTCGCCGGTCAGTTGGGTGCACCACATAGCCCTTGACGCCACATACCATAAAGGCCACCGGAGGGAAATGCTGTCCTCATCCTCAAGATAGCTTTCGGCGGGTCCCTGGTCATAGAATATATATCTTACTCCAAGGCTTTCCCACAAATCCTGATTCCGTGTCACCACATTCCCCTGCACCCAGGGAACATACCGCCATTCGCTGTTTCCCGCCGAAAGGCAGTACCACTCCCATACCGAAATATTCGAACAGTCTGTCTTTTCAACCCATTCCTCCAGATTTTCCCGCCAGGAACAGGTATAGGTGTTATGGGTTATGGAATCATACCCCGCCTTGAAGTAGTCGGTGTCAAGGGGTTTTGTCATACTGCTTTCCCGGCAGAACATTATTTCCACGTTCGGCTCAAGGGGGATATAGTTTTCCGGCGGGCGATAGGACATATGATAGGAATATATCTGTAATGACCTATCCGGGAAAACCTTCTTTACCTTCCTTGCCACATTGTTTGCAAAATAAACCATCTGGTCGGACACATTCCCCGCGGCTACACATTTATCGCATTCGCAGTAATGCTGGTCCCAGCCGTCGTTGGCGGCAACCGTCATTGACACCAGCTGTGGATGGTTTGTAAAATATTCAATCAGCTTATCCGCCACAAAGCCGGAAAACTCCTCATTGGTGTAGCAGAACTGGAAGTAATCCTTCCCCGCCGGATTCCGGCTGCCGCCGGAAAAGGCATACCATTCGGGGTGTTCGTCATACATGGAGACAGGGGTTATCTGGAACAGCCAGTGGCCGGTCATGGATTTGTCCCCCCCAAGATACCACCGCTTTGCCACCCCAAAATCCCCGCTGTAAAGACGGGTTATTCTTGAAGAGAATCTGGGCTGGTGGTTAATGTCGATGCCGGTGGCGTCGATATCCTTAAGGGAGGGAACCACCTCCCAGAGTTCGCCTTCGCCGAACCAGCCGCAGCCTAAGCTTTCAAGGAACATATTAACACCGAACTGTGTGCCGGTGTAGTTGCCATCGTCGTTTCCCATTATTACAAGATAGTTGCCGGTCTGCTTGATTATGACTTCCTCCACGCCGGGGTAACCCGCAGGCTTTTCGATGCCAAGAGCTTCGGTAAGGGAGGATTCCCCCACAAGTATGTATTTTTCCCCGTCGGTTGTCTGGTTTTCCCGGATTATTTCAATCTTTCCGCCGGTTATTTTTTCAAGATAGTTTTTTAAATCCTTTGCCGCTTCCTTTTCCTTGTTGCCGGCATCGGAACTTATAACAATGGATATTAAAATTTCTCCGTCCTTAGCTATTATAAAGCCCTTGTCTGCCGTTTTGGAAACCTCGCTGCTTTCCTGCACGGAACTTGTATTTTCGCTTTTCCCCCCGCAGGAGGAAAGGAAAACAACCCCCAGGGAAAGCATAAGCATAAAGGAACAAACCGTTAAAATCATACTTCGCATATAAAAGCCCCCCTTTATTAAGGCAATTATAATTTACCCGAGTATAAATGTCAACAAAAAGTCGTGCTGTGCCGGATTTCATGGTATATACTTAAGTCGGAGGGATAAAAATGATACATAAAAAAGGAATAATCATTCACCCGGAGGAAATAAGCGGAACATGGGAAAAAACCCTTATTAATTCGGATGTTTCAGCTCTCGGTCTTCATCCCGTAGGGGGACTGGATTCCCACCGGCGGGTACTTGAACTTGCCGAAAAAGGTTTTTCGCCGGAACAGGATAAAATACTGAAAAACCTAATAAGAAACGGCATAAGCATCGAATACGAGCTTCATGTCATGTCGTTTTTGCTGCCCCGGGAACTGTTTCCCGCCAATCCGGAATATTTCAGAATGAACGAAAAGGGGGAAAGAACCCCCGACTTCAACCTATGTCCTTCAAACAAGGATTCTCTTGAAATCGTGTCGGACTCCGCCGAAAGCCTTGCCAAAATGCTTGAATATTCGTCGGAAATTTATAACTTCTGGCTTGACGACGTGTTTGACGCCTCCTGTTTCTGCCCCGAATGTCAAAAATACACCCCCTCCGACCAGGCGCTGATAATATATAACGCCGTTCTGAGGGGATTAAAGCGGGTAAATAAAAACGCCAAACAGTCTTTCCTTGCCTACTGCTCCACCTCAAATCCCCCCGTAAAAGTCACGCCGGAGGATGGAATATTCCTTGAATTCGCTCCCTTCAAGCGGGATTTTGCAAAACCCCTTTATGACGGGGAAAACCGGATTCCCGTAAAACAAGCCCTTGATAATATTTCCTTTTTCGGTACAAAAAACTCAAAGGCCCTTGAATACTGGCTTGACAATTCCATGAATTCCGGCTGGAAAAAG
>DBQR01000026.1 GCA_002305335.1 Clostridiales bacterium UBA1389 | reverse complement strand
CGAGGGGGCTCGAACCCATGACCTCACGGATGTGAACCGTGCGCTCTGACCAACTGAGCTACGCCTCCGTATTTGCGGGATTTATTATACACCCGCATTATTAAAAAATCAATAGGGAATTTTATTTGTAACGCTTCAAAATTTTATTTATTCCGCTTCAGGCGGATTACCTTTCCGCTATCTGACAATCGCTCCCCTACGGGGCGTGTTATTGGGGTGAAAAGGGAGAATTTTATCCAGTGATAGCTGGATTTTATCCGAAATGCGGTTGAGGATTTCATTCCGCTTCTCTCACAGATATGCGGCACTACCCCTCATCCGTCAGCCTGCGGCCGACTCCTTCCCCGAAAGTCGGAAGGCTTTTTATTTATTTCCACAACACTATTGAATAAACCGTAATATAAATCCTTGGATAAATTATACTTAATTATCCACCGATAAGGAAACTCTTGTTCCCGTTTCAGCCGCTTCGGGGAGTTTTATGCCAAGCTCGTCGGCGCAGCTTACAAGGGTATCAAGGGCTTTTATTATCTGTTCCGGCTTGTGGTCGGAAATGACGCAGAACCTAAGCCTTGCCTGGCCTTTGGGGACCGCCGGGAACACCGCCGGGGGGACAAACACACCGGATTCATACAGCCTGTTTGACAGAATAAAGGCATTACAGTCCTCACCCACAAGGACGGGGATAATTGCCGTTTCCCCCGCAAGACAGGTATTGAGATTCCGCTTTTTCGCTTCCTCCATGAATATCTTTATATTTCTGTGGAGGTTTTCTAAAATTTCGGGGTTTTTCCTTAACAGTCTGATTGATTCCAGCACCGCCGCCGCAAGAGCGGGGGAAATCCCCACCGAAAAGACAAAGCCGGGGATATTGTAACGCATATATTCGATTAGCTCCCGCCTGCCTGCCACATATCCGCCGCAAGCGCCGAGTCCCTTGGACAAAGTACCCATCTTAATATCGATATCGCTGGGTTCAAGACCGAAATATTCGTCAACCCCACCGCCGGTTTTACCGATAACGCAGGCGGAGTGGGCTTCGTCCACCATAAGGAAACAGCCGTATTTCTTTTTGATTTCCACGATTTCGGGTATGGGGGCGATATCCCCGTCCATGCTGTATGCCCCTTCCACCACTATAAGCACCTTGGTGTACTTGTTACGGCGGGTGCTCAGTATCCTGTCAAGAGCGACCGTGTCATTATGGGGGAAGGGTATGGCGATGGCGTCCGAAAGGCGGCAGCCTTCGTGGATCGAATTATGGGCAAGGGCGTCATATACGATAAGGTCATTTTTGCCGCAGAAGTTCCCCACCACGGTGACGTTGGTGGAATGTCCCCCCACCAGTACCAGGGCGTCCTCGGCGTGCTTCCATTCGGCAATTTCCCTTTCGAGTTCCTGATACAATACCTTTTCCCCTGCCAGCAGCCTTGAACCGCTGGCGGAGGTGCCGTATTTATCTATTGCGGCTTTTGCCGCTTCGTTTACTTCTTTTCTCCCCGACATCCCCACATAGTTGTAGGAACCGAAGTTCAGAACCTCCTTGCCGTCCATAAGGGAGGTATCCTTCAGGGGAGATTCGTGGCAGATGAAATAGGGGTTTCTGATTCCGTTAAGGCCTTCATACCGCTTTGCAAACTCCTTGTATTCGGGAGTCCGGGTAAAATCGGTTATGGGAGTGACCTGAAGGTCGTTCCTCGGGCAGATTTTAACGGTGTCTTTTTCAAGGATTGATTTTATTACCCCCGCCAGGTCATTGACCGACTGGCAGTATTCATAGGAATCCTCGGGTATGGTTATGCCGAAACGGTTTTCTATCCTGAGCAAAGCCCCGAGCTTGTGGAGGCTGTCGCATTCGATTTCGTCGGTAAAGCGGGAATCGTTGTGTATTGTGTTGATGTCAATAAGCAGTTCTTCCGCAAAGCATTCCTTTATAGCCTGAATTATCGAATCCAAATCAGAATTGCAGGATGCTTCCGGAGTTTGGGGCTCTGCTTTTTTTTGTTCCTTTTTCCCCGTTTCGATAACCACCGGGTTTTCCGAAACCGAAAGCTGCTTGCAGACAAAGCTGCCGGACTCTATCAGCTTCTTTATTTGTCCTCTTTTCACCTTAATTACGGAGGCTACCGGGAGGGGGTCCGGGGTGACATAAACCAGTCTTACCCGCTTTAGCGGGCGAAGTGTCCGGTTGCGCTTGTCAATTTCGGCGGTAAGCTTTGCAAGGAAGCTGTCGTCGTTATACTTATCCCCCACGTTAAGCACCAATGTTATAAGTTCGTTGTCGTTCCGGTTTATACCTAAAACGGAAAACTGCTCTATTCCCTCCAGACCGGCAAAGGTATCCTCCAGCTCGTCGGGGTAGACGTTTTCGCCGGATTCGCCGATAATAACGTCCTTGCAGCGGCCTTCTATCCACATTCTTTTCTGCTTGCCTATACGGGCGATGTCGCCGGTGTGGAACCAGCCCTCCTCGTCCACCGAAGGAGGAAGCAATATCCCCTTTGACAGCCTGCCTATATGCATGGCTTTGCATTTGATAAGAAGTTCCCCCCGGTTGGGGTTATCTCCGTCAGAGAGTATTTTATATTCCGAAATGGACAGGGGTACGCCCACGCTTCCCGAAATACGGCTTTTTAAGTCAATGCGTTTTTCATAGGAGGTTATGGCGGTTTCGGTCATGCCGAAACCCATGGAGGCGGAATAGCCAAGGGCGTTTATCATTTCCAGATGTTCCGAAGGCATATGGGCGCCGCCGCAGACGACAACCATCATGGAATCCCCGAAAAGGTTTTTATTTATGCTCTTAAACAGTTTTTTACCCACTTTTAAGCCCCAGAGGGGGAAAATCCGCTGGCAGGTAAGGGAAATACCCTTCATTACCCCGAATGCCGCCCGCTTTAAAGGCTTTTCATCTTTTACTTTCTTTTGTATGGTGGCGGATATGGAATTCAACAGCAGAGGTACGGTTAAAATCATATTTACCTCGGCTTTACGGCAGGTTTCAAGAATGGTCTGGGGGGAACGGTCTTTAAGGAAAACCTGGTCGGAATCCAGAAAAGGAGTATCCACTATGTTGGTTAAAAACCCGAATATATGATTTAACGGAAGAAATGCCAGAGCCCGTATGGGGGCGTTTTTTTCACAAAACATGATTTTTCCCGACAGGTGTTCTTCGAAGCCCAGCGCCTGAAGGCATACCGCTTCCCCGTTGTAAACATACACCCTTGATGTGGTGGTGGTGCCCGAAGTGCAGACGGCTATCATGTCCGCCCAGTCGGGAGAAAACCCATCCGAAGCATTCCCCGTTCCCATCACTTCCTCCGGGGTTTTCTGGGCATAGGGCAGATTTCTTATTTTACGGGTTATCAGCGCGTCCGCCCCCGATTCCTGCATAAGGTGGTCGATTCCCGCATCCTCAAGGGAGGGGTCAAGCAATATGGCATTTCTGCCGGAGGCAAGGATCCCCCAGAAAAGAATCGGCCATTCCCGGCAGGTGTCAACGGCAATTCCGGTCCAGCCCCCTTTTTTCCCGAAGTTCAGCTTATTGATTGTGTCGGCGCAGGCATAAGCCCTGCTTTCAAGCGCGCCGTAATTATAGGACTTAACCTCGTCGTCCTCCACCCAGATGGCGAAGGATTTGGATTTATCTAAACACAGCACCGAAAAAAGGTGCTTGAACGTAAGCTCCTTTTTTAGAAGTTCCGCTTTTTCACTCCAGGTCATAACCGTTTTCTCCTTTATAACGCAAAAATTTCGTTACCCCTTCTTGGGGGCGTAATAGTCGGATATTATTTTATTGAAAAGCCTTCCCGGCAGAATCTTGTGAAGCCATATGGAAGACCGCTGGGTAAGGGTTGCCACCACTTTCCTGAAGGGGGGCTTTTTGGAATCCAGAAGCCTGCGTACCGCCTTCGCCACCTTAACCGGTTCCATTCCGTTTTGCTCGTCAAAGTGGATTTTGCCTGTTCCGGCTATGTAATACTCATAGTATGGGGATGAACTTTCGGCGGAATTAGGGTTTAGGTTCCGGTATTTCCGGGAACCGCCCCTGCAGTCCCCCGGCTCAATGACGGAGACCTGTATTCCGAACCGGCTGACTTCCTGGGCTAAGGCTTCGCTCCAGCCCTCCACCGCGTGCTTTGAGGCGGAATATCCTCCCTGAAAGGGGATGGAAAGCACCCCGTTAATTGAGGAAAAGTTGATGATTCTGCCGCTTCCCTGCTTGCGCATTGCCGGCAGCACTGCCTGAACGGTTCGCACCATACCTATGAAGTTGGTGTCGAGTATTCTTGAAATTTCCTCGTAAGACACCTCCTCGCAGGACCCCATGGTAAAAAAGGCGGCGCAGTTTACAAGGGCGTATATTTCCCCTTCCTTATCAAGGATCTGACTGACCGCGGCATTTACCGAGGAACCGTCGGTAACGTCCAGATGTATTCCGGTACAGCCTTTCGGCGGGGAAACATCCTCTCTTCCGAAGGAACGGGAACCGGCGTAAACCCTGTATCCGCTTGAAGCAAGGTATTCCGCCACCGCTTTTCCGAGACCCGAAGAAGCTCCCGAAACGAAAACCGTTTTATTCAAGGTTTTCACCTCTGCCTTAAAAATTTCAGTAAGTAATTATATTCGATATAATCCGAAAGTCAAGCAAAAAGGGTTGATTTTTGCGCTTAAAGGGTTATAATATGGTTAATTTACCCCGATTTTTTAATTTTTGACCTAAGCAGTATAAATTTTTATTAACTCTTGTTTACAAAGGAGTAATATTGATTTTTCCATATCAAAACATAAATTGAAAGGAAAACGACATGAAACGCCATCTGCTGCCCAAGCTCAACCGGTACAAAGCCAACCTCCACTGCCATTCCACTCTGTCCGACGGAAAGTTAACCCCGGAGGAATTGAAGAAAGCCTACAAGGAGGCGGGATACAGCATTATTGCCTACAGCGACCATAACGTGCTTGTCCCCCATACCGAGCTTAAGGACGGGAATTTTCTCCCCATAACCTCCACAGAGATAGATATTACCGACACCCGGGACAACTGGTATGCTTCAAAAACCTATCATCTTAACTTTTTTTCAAGGGTCGAAAACCGTACGGAGTTTATCCCCGTCAGCCGGGTTTATGATGTAAATGTTATAAACGATTTAATCAAGCGGGGGAACGAAGCGGGGTTTTTATCAATGTATAATCATTCCAGATGGTCATTGCAGACGGCTCGTGATTATCTCCCCCTTGAGGGACTTTCCATGTATGAAATCTACAACACCGGCTGCGACACCGATAAAATGGACGGTTACAGCGACTTCGGCTTTGAAGAGATGCTGCTTTCCGGAAAGTACCTTTTTCCCACCGCCACCGATGACAACCATAACGCCCGGAATGATTTCACAAGTCCCTACAATGATTCCTTCGGCAGCTTCACCATGCTTTGTATGGACAGGCTGGATTATAAAACCGCTATTGAAGCCCTTGAAAAGGGGGATTTTTACGCCTCCACGGGACCTGAAATACATGAGTTTTCGATTGAAAACGACACCTTGCATATCGAATGTTCCCCCTGCAAGGTGGTGACGGTGCGTACCGATTCCCGGGTTGCCTATACCCTGCGTTCCCATAACGGGGATATCACGGGCTGGGATATTAAACTGAATCCCAATTTTATACATAAGTTTATCCGTCTGGAGGTTTATGACGAGTACAGAAACCGGGCGTTTACAAGGGCATATACCCGTGAGGAAATAGTATAATATGTATGTAAATTTCATCCCGCCTGCGGTGTATTCCACCGCAGGCGGATTTCATTGTACTTCTCTCCCCTGTTTTGCGGCACCACCCCGCATCCGTCAGCTTTCGGCTGAACATCTGCCTTGTGTCCTATTATTTAATTATAAAAATATTATTCACAAAAAATATATAACATTCGAACTTTAATATAATTTTTCCATATTACGCTGTCATTTTTCGATATTTTTCCCATTGATTTTTTGAAAAGCATATGATAAAATAGGGCGTTCCGAAATTTATTAACTGTTATTAACAAAAATGAAAGAGGTCAATTAATTGATTTCAAAAAAATACACAAGTGACTACCGGTTGGAAAATGTGACGGACAAAGACGGTAAGATCAAAACGGTGCCGGTTTACTGCGGTACATATTATCGGCTTGCTTCGGAAAGGGACAAACTTAAGCAGGTCAGGCTGTACTCCCTAATTGCCTGTGGGTTTTACTGGGTGTTTTTCTTCTTCGGGCTTGCCTTTGACAGCGGTTCCTTAAGGCAGATTTACGTTTCCCTTCCCTATGTTTTTTCCTGCCTCCCCGCCGCTTTTTACTCTTTTTCTGTTTATAACTTTTCAAAATTCGTGACCAACCCTCCCGAAAAGGGATTTACCCGTAAGCAGCGGGACGCAATATCCGAAAAGATTCCCCAAAACGCATTTATTTCATTTTTGCTTTCCTGCGGCGGTATGTTGGGAATGGTTTTCTATTTTATTTTCAGATATAAGACCTACGGCGGTGTGCAGGACGTATTGATTCTTGTATCCTTAAGCGTAATGGCGACGGCTTCCTTGTTTGTTTTTTCGCTAAAAAGACACTTTAAAATGCAACCTTAAGTATAATTATATTCAGTAATTTTTGATATTTTGATTAAAACTCTTGACATTAAGCTTTGATTATTGTAAAATCTAATAAAAGTTTTGCGCAAAGCCAAATACTTATATTCAATTTAAAAAGGGTCTTACAGTAGGTTCAAACTACTTTAAAAGATAAATTATTAATTGGAGGATTGAAAATGAAAAGCACATTTCTAAAGTTGCTGACTCTTGCTCTTGTTTTGTGCATGTTGGTTGTTATGGTCGCTTCCTGCGCTAAGGATGACCCCGACACCTCAACAGATCAGAGCAAAGACACCAGCGAAGTACCGTACACGGGCAAAGACACGCTCGTTGTGGGCTACAATACTTTTTCAGAAAAGTTCAGCCCCTTTTTCGCTAAGACCGGTTACGACCAGGACGTTGCCAGCATGACCCAGGTTGGCCTTCTCATAACCGACAGAGAAGGCGACGTGGTCTTCAAAGGCAAGACCGGCGAAACCAGAAAGTTTAACGGAAAAGATTATGAGTACAAAGGAATTGCCGACGCCACAGAAACCATCAACACCGATGGCACCGTGGTTTACACCTTTGAACTTCGCGATGACGTTAAATTCAGCGACGGCAAACCCCTTACCGCTGACGACGTTATTTTCTCAATCTATGTTTTGTCCGACCCCTCTTACGACGGAAGCTCCACCTTCTATGCCCTCCCCATTAAGGGTATGAGTGAATACCGTTCCGGCGTTAAAGCGGACATCTATGACAAGTATGCAGCGATAGCAGACGCCATTTACGATGCGGGAAAGGGCAATCTTTCCACCGAAGCCGGCGTTACCCAGGCTCTTACCGATGCTTACTGGGGCGACTGCCTTGAAGCAGCAGGTCTCAAGTTTGCTACCGAAATAACCAACTACTGCGTTTCCAAGTACGCTTCCTATCTCGCCGATGTTAATAACAACGAAATAGCCCTCGGCATGTATGCCTGGGGATTCGGCGGCCCCACCGAAGACGGTTCCAAGTTTGAAACCAGTTCCGGCGTAGTACTTGAATACGATGCTATAACCATTGAAGATTACTGGAACGAACTTAAAATTGCTTATACAGTAGACGACGTAGTCGACTATGATGAACTCAGCGGCACCGAAAACGCAGGTACCAGCCTGTTTGATTTTGCAAAAGAAATTCTCATTTCCACCGAAGGTCCCAAGGACCCCGCTGCCGGCGGAGCCATCACCAAGATCGAAGGCGTTGAAAAGACCGGCGACTACTCCCTGAAAATAACCATGACCAAGTTCGACGCTGTTTCCAAATATCAGCTCGGCATTACCGTAACTCCTCTCCATTACTACGGAGATGCTGCCAAGTATGATTATGCAAACAATAAGTTCGGCTTCGACAAAGGCGATCTTTCCACCGTTAAGGCAAAGACCACCCAGCCTATGGGCGCCGGTGCTTATAAGTTCATTAAATTCGAAAACGGCATAGTCAACTTTGAACGCAACGAATATTACTTCAAAGGTAAACCCAGGATAACCTATATCAAATTCCAGGAAGTTACCACCGAAGACGATAAGGTTACCTCCCTTAAGACCGGTTCGATCGATATTACCGATCCCACCGTCAGCGATTCCATACTTAACGCAATAAAAGAAGCCAACAGCAACGGCGCGCTTACCGGCAACAAGATTACCTACAATGCCGTTGACAACCTTGGCTACGGCTATATCGGCATCAACGCCGACAACGTTAAGGTTGGCACCGACAAAGCCAGCGAAGCTTCCAAGAATCTCCGCAAGGGCTTTGCCACCCTCTTCGCTGTTTACAGAGATACCGTTATCAAGTCCTACTACGGCGACAGAGCCGCGGTTATCCAGTACCCCATTTCCAACACATCCTGGGCTGCTCCCCGTCCTGCCGACAGCGGTTATGCAATTGCCTACTCCAAGGACGTTGAAGGCAATGCCATCTTCACCGAAGGCATGACTGCCGCCGAGAAGGCCGAAGCCGCAAAACAGGCAGCTATCGGATTCTTCAAAGCAGCCGGCTATACCTGGGACGAAACAAACAAAAAGTTCACCGCCGCTCCCGATGGCGCTGCCATGGAATATGAATTCATAATTCCCGCAGAAGGTAAGGGCGACCATCCTTCCTACGGTATTTTAACCGATGCCAAGGAAGCGCTTGCAACCATCGGTATAACCCTTAACATCAACGACCCGTCCGACTCCAATGAACTTTGGACCAGCCTTGAAGCCGGCACCTGCGCTATGTGGGCAGCCGCATGGCAGGCAACCGTTGACCCGGATATGTATCAGGTTTACCACTCCAGCAACGTGGTAGGCAAAGGCGGCACCGACTCCAACCATTACGCCATCGAATCCGATGAGCTGGACGAACTCATTCTGAAGGCAAGAGAGTCCGCCGACAGAAACTTCAGGAAAACAACCTACAAACAGTGCCTTGACATACTGCTTGACTGGGGTGTTGAAATACCCACCTACCAGAGGCAGAACTGCGTAATCTTCTCCACCGAAAGAGTCAATATCGACACCCTTACCCCCGACATCACCACTTTCTGGGGCTGGATGAATGACATTGAACTTCTTGAAATGAATTAAGATTTAACAGTTATCTTATAGATACCAAGCAAGAGTCTGCTTGTAGCAGACTCTTGCTTGATATTAGATGAAACACTAATCTGTTATGCGGAGATAAAAAATGTTTAAATTTATTGTTAAAAGGCTGCTTTTGTGTGTTTTCATACTTTTCTTCGTGATGCTTGCCGTATATCTGCTCATGCGAAGCCTGCCTACAAGCTATGTGGAAACCACCGCGCGGGAACTTGCCACAAAACCCGGTTCCACGAAAAATGCACAGCAGTGGATTCAGGAACTGAACGCCCAGTACGGACTTGACAAAAGCCCGCTTGAGGGTTTCTTGACCTGGATGAAATCTGCAGTGAAGGGCGATTTCGGTGAAAGCTGGCAGTGGACGAAAAGCGTCACCGATAAGTTCAACGATGTCATCTGGTACAGCTTTTTCCTGGGACTTATCGCTTTTATTCTTGAGGTTGCCATTGCGATACCTTTAGGGGTTATAGCCGCCACCAAGCAGTACAGCGTCACCGACTATACCGTGACGGTCGTAAGTCTTATAGGTATTTCCATGCCCTCCTTCTTTGTAGCAACCGTATTGAAACTGGTATTTGCCGTCAAGCTGGACTGGTTTCCCGCAATGGGAATGGAAACCGCGCGAACCGCAGGTACCTTGACCGGCATGGCCCGGTTCCTGGATATGGCATCGCATTTCGTGCTGCCTGCCGTTACACTGACTCTTTTAAGTATCGGCGGTTTAATGCGTTATACCAGAACAAATACTCTTGAGGTGCTTAATGCGGACTATATACGCACCGCCCGGGCAAAGGGACTTCCCGAAAACCGGGTTATAGCCCATCATGCCTTCAGAAACACCCTTATTCCCGTTGTTACGATTCTCGGCGGATCCCTTCCCTCCCTCTTTTCGGGTGCCCTTATAACCGAAACCCTTTTCTCAATCCGGGGAATCGGTTATACATCCTATTACTCCATGATCGGCGGGGATATCCCGTTCACTATGTTTTACCTTACATTTATTTCAAGTCTTACTCTGCTGGGAACACTTATAGCTGACATTCTCTATGCTGTGGTTGACCCGCGGGTAAGAGTAAATTGACGGGGGAGGAACCTATGGAACCCAAAGATTTAAACGAAGCGTTGAAAAAAGCCGAACATGAGGGCAAATTAGCTCAACATGAGTCGAATGACGGGGTAATGAAGTTAGACGACACTCAGCGGGTTAAGGTGTTAAGCCCCGGAAGACTCGTTACAAAGCGGTTTTTACGTAACAAGCTTGCCATCGTGGGAAGCTCTATTCTTATATTTATGTTCGTATTCTGCTTTATCGGTCCCTTCTTATACCCCTACCATCAGACCGAAAAGTTTTATAAAATCGATATACTTGAAAACGACGAATTCGGTTCCGCGAATAATATAGTCGATTACGGAAATTTTAAACTTGCGGATGCCGAAGCGGTTGATAAAAATATTTTAAGCAACATAAGCCGCTATATCATAAGCGATATGGTGCCTAACGATTTAACCTTTAAGTTTATCAACGACAAGGACGGCAATCTGTTTTTACTGAAATACGAAACAAATAATGTTTATTCCCTTTCCGACAGCAGTTCATTGAATGTAGCCACCCTTGCGAATTATATCGCAATCGGCGAATACGATGCGTTTCAGAAGGATATAATTTTTGCCGAAGGCATAACCCTTGGCGAGGATTTCAAATCCGCCGCCATAGCTGCAATCGACGACAGTTTAAGCGAATTTGAATTTGACGGAAAGACCTATCTGATAAACAGTCTACCGGGTAAGAAATACAGCATAAAACTTATTCCGGAATCCCCCTTCCAGTATGCCTCCCAGTCTTTGGGCGAGGAATTTGAAGCAGCTGTTTTAGCCAACAAAGACAGCGGGATGTTCGAATTTGACGGCGAAAACTATAAAATTGACAAAATTGACAATGACACTTACAATATCGGCCTGATAACCATCGGAAATATAAGGTATATCCATACTCTTTATACCGTTAATCTGATGAATGAAGAGATGAGATTGAAAACCGACTTCCTTATAGCAGCCCATCTCGGTCTTATATCCGACGGTGAGTTCAGTTACGATAACGATGAGTTTACTATACGCGAAGAAAACGATAAGTTGAATATCTACCTCGGCGACGAGCTGTACGGCGAATTTTCCAGATTTTCGGTACACCGCGCCGACGGTTCCGGCGCCCTTCCTATTGAATTTAAAAAGGATATAGAAGCCGCAGTGAATGAAATGCTGGCAAAGGGCAAAGATACCATTACCATCGTAACAAAAGTTGAAAAGCAGAATGCAGATGAATCCATAGCAAGGGACGAGTCGGGCAGGATAATCTATGAGGATACGGAAGTAACGATAATAAACAAAATTTATCATTATGAAATAAGATGTGACCGTATAAATTACCTCATTGACACAAAAGCCAAGCCCGGTTCCCCCAAATCCCAGCAGTATCACCTCTTGGGCACCGACGTTGACGGATACGACGTGCTGTCGAGAATGATGTACGGCGGACGGGTTTCCCTTCTGGTGGGCTTTGTCGTGGTTATTATAGAAACCATCATCGGCGTTATTTTAGGCGGTATTTCGGGTTATTTCAGCGGTTGGATCGACACTCTGATAATGCGTCTGGTGGATATTTTCAACTGTATACCCACCATGCCGATACTGATTATCATAGGCGCTTATTTCGATAAAGCCCAGCTTGACGCTACGAGCCGTCTGATGTGGATGATGGCAATTCTCGGCTTTTTGGGCTGGTCCGGGGTTGCCCGGCTGGTAAGAGGACAAATCCTCTCCCTTAGGGAACAGGAATTCATGCTTGCCACCGAAGTGGGGGGGCTGAAGGTTTCAAGAAGAATCTTCCGTCACCTGGTACCCAACGTAATGCCCCAGCTTATAGTCAACGCCACCGCAGGTCTCGGCGGGGTTATACTTACCGAATCGGTGCTTTCCTTCTTGGGACTGGGGGTTAAGCATCCCCTTGCTTCCTGGGGTTCAATGATAAACTCGGTTTCGGATGCCAGCAATATGATTGAGCTTACGTACATCTGGATACCGGTGGGCATTTTCATCTGTCTTACCGTTATCGCCTTCAACTTCGTGGGTGACGGCCTGCGTGACGCCTTCGACCCGAAGATGAAGAGATAAGGAGGTAATTGAAATGTCAGTATTCAAAAAAACGGCAGCTAAAAATACTTCATATATAACCGGTAAAGAATCCAGACAGATTTCGAAATACAATCGGAAAATCACAAAAAAGCTGGAAAAAGACCGTAACAACGCCAACAAGGACCCCGCCCTCTACTTAACTAAAATGCGGGATAATAACAACATTGTGGAGTTCGACAACGTCTGCACCTACTTCTTTACCGATATAGGCACGGTAAAGGCGGTGGACGGGGTTTCCTTCAACATACCCAAGTCGAAGACAGTGGGCGTGGTGGGGGAATCGGGCTGCGGCAAAAGCGTTCTGTCCCTTTCCCTTATGCAGCTTGTTCAGCGTCCCACCGGACAGGTGGTGGGGGGCGAAATCCGCTTCAATCGGGGGGACGGCACCGCCTACAACATAGTAAATACCCCCACTGCCAAGATGCAGAACATCAGAGGAAACCATGTTTCCATGATCTTTCAGGAACCCATGACTTCATTGAACCCGGTGTTCCGTATAGGCGACCAGGTTGACGAGGTTATAAAACTCCACAACCCCCATATGAGCAAGGTGCAGATAAAGGCAAGAACCCTTGAAATGATTGATCTTGTGGGTATAGCCAACGCCAAAGGCATTTATTCAATGTATCCCCACGAGCTTTCCGGCGGTATGCGCCAGAGGATAATGATAGCCATCGCCCTTGCCTGCAACCCCGACCTTATTATAGCCGACGAACCCACAACCGCCCTTGACGTTACCATTCAAGCGCAGATTCTTGATTTGCTTAAGGAACTCAAGGATAAAATTAACAGCTCGATTATGCTTATAACCCACGACCTCGGCGTTATAGCCAGCATGGCCGACTATGTGGTGGTTATGTACGCCGGACGTGTGGTGGAAAAAGGCACCGCAAACGAAATTTTTCAAAATCCCTGCCATCCCTACACCATCGGGCTTATGAAATCCAAACCGGTGGTGGGAAAGAAGGTTGATTCCCTTTATAACATTCCGGGAAGTGTTCCCAATCCTGTCGATATGCCTAACTACTGCTATTTCAAAGACCGCTGCGAATATGCCTGCGACAGATGCAAAGGCGTATATCCCCCGGAAATTAAAATAAGCGATACTCATATCGTGTCCTGCTATAGGTTCTTCGATAAGGGAGAAATACTGGGATACCCGAAATCCGTGAATGTGGAGGACTTGTTATGAGCAACGCAAACAATACCAAGAAGGCTGTCGCCACAAATCCCGAAAACCTCCTCGAAGTAAGACATCTGAAAAAATACTTCCCCATCAGGTCAACCTTTATAAGAAGGATTATCGGCAACGTTAAAGCGGTTGACGATATTTCCTTTACCATTAAGCGGGGCACCACCATGGGACTGGTGGGGGAATCGGGCTGCGGCAAATCAACCGCCGGCAGAACCCTCTTAAGGCTTTACCCAAAAACCGAAGGAGAAGTATATTTCAACGGGAAGGATATATTCAAGCTTTCCAAATCCGAACTCAGAAAATTCCGTCCCAAGATTCAGATAATCTTTCAGGACCCCTATTCCTCCCTTTCCCCCAGGTTGCCGGTGGGGGAAATCATAGGCGAGGCGGTGCGGGAACATAATATCGTCCCTCCCGAGGAGTTCGACGATTATATCACACGGGTAATGAAGGCCTGCGGCCTTCAGGAATACCATAAAGACCGCTATCCCCATGAATTTTCCGGCGGTCAGCGGCAGAGAATCTGCATTGCCAGAGCTCTGGCGTTAAACCCGGAATTCATTGTCTGCGACGAACCGGTTTCAGCCCTTGACGTTTCCATTCAGGCGCAGATAATAAATCTGCTAAAAAGCCTTCAGAAGCAGTTCAATTTAACCTATCTGTTCATTTCCCACGACCTTTCGGTGGTGGAGCATATCTCGGACACGGTGGGTGTTATGTATCTGGGCAGCATGGTGGAATTCGCCCCCACCGAAAAGGTGTTTGCAAATCCCCTGCATCCCTATACAAAGGCGCTGTTTTCGGCAATTCCCGTACCCGACCCCGACTTCAAGATGAAGCGGATCATTTTGGAAGGGAGCATCCCCTCCCCCGCGAACCCCCCTTCGGGTTGCAAATTCCATACCCGCTGCAAGGAATGTATGGAAATCTGTAAAACCGTTGATCCCGCACTGAAGGAAATCGAACCGGGACATTTCTGCGCCTGCCATCTGTATGACGTCATCAAGGCCGTTTCGGATAAAAAGGATTCGGAAACATCCCCGACCGATAAATAAAAAAATAAAAAGCTGTGCCTTCCGGCACAACTTTTTATTACGGGACATAATAAAATACAGTTTATCCCGTAAAGCAATCCCCTTTCAGGAGGTACCCGCTATGTCAGATAAAAAACAACACCATGACGATGACGACGGAAGAACCGTAGCCAATATGAATGTGGAAGGATTGCCCTGGTATAAAAAGAACAGGGCTTCCGGCAGTGACGGCGAAAGTCGGAACAGCGAAAAAATTCCCTTAACCAAACAGGAAAGCAAAGCCCTTTTGAAGGGTGTCCTTTCCGCCTCATTTCTGGTGGGCGCCATCTTTTTCGGTGTTATAGCGTTGTTTATTCTGTTCTGTATTTTCGTTTGGTTTAAATAAACACCTAAAAACGGCAAAAAATCTCCCCTTTTTCGGGGAGATTTTTTATATGAATTCCTATTCCTTTGCTTCAAAAGAGTCCTTGCCCGCACCGCAAACGGGGCAGGCGAAATCTTCGGGAAGGGCTTCGAATTTGGTGCCGGCGGGGATTCCGTTATCGGGATCGCCTACCGCCTCATCATACTCATAGCCGCAGATTGTGCAAACGTAAACCATATGTTTTTTCCTTTCTGAATTGATAATTAAACTTCGGCTTTCCACAGTCCGTGGAGGTTGCAGTACTCGTATACGGCTATAACCTTGTCGCCGCAGCAGACTTTAAAGCAGGCTTCGGGCTTGTCGCCGGGTTTAAGAATCTTCCGCTGATTTCCCTGTTCGGTCTGGATTACAATCCATTGAATGTAGTGCTCTTCTGCCATGGGGTGAGCCACAGAGCCGACTTTGACGGTGATTATGTTGTCCTCGGCGATAACAACCGGAACATGCTTTTCGGTGGAAGCATCCACGGTGTTGGGGACAAGCTCCGCCATCTGTTCGCCGCAGCAAACCACCCTTACACCCGAATCGTTAAGGTGGGCGATAATGTTGCCGCAGTGCCGGCAGCGATAAAACTTAAGTTCCATTTCAGTCACTCCTTTTTATTTTTTTATGGAATTTACAACCGCATTTACGAAATTTTCAACATCCTCCCGCTGGGTTTCCTTCAGGGATGAATTTATGGTAATTGTTTCTTCCAAAATGGTGATATTCTTTAACGGGGATAAAATTTCCTTCATATACTTTGTGGCGATGGGTACCCAGGAGCCGTTCTGCACCAGTCCCACCGTCCGGTTCTGAAGGTTGTGGGAGGCTATGTCCCGCAGCAATTCCTCCATTTTTATAAAAATTCCCGCATTGTAGGTGGCGGAGGCGAATACCAGATGGGAAAACCTGAAGCATTCGGAAAGAATCTCCGAAGCATCGGTTACCGAAACGTCAAACATTTTTGTTTTTATTCCCTTTTCGTTCAGCTTTGCGGAAATAATTTCGGCAAGGTTTTCGGTGTTGCCGTAAACGGAAGCATAGGCAATAAGCACCCCCGTTTCCTCCGGAGTATAGGTCGCCCATTTTCTGTGTTTTTCTATGATATAATCAAGGTTTTTCCGCCACACAAACCCGTGAAGTGGGCAGATCATTTCAACGTCCAGTACCGAAATTTTATTAAGCAGATTCAAAGTCTGCTGACCGTACTTCCCTACTATGTTGGTATAGTAGCGGCGGCATTCGTCAAGATAATCCCGGTCGAAATCCGCCTCGTCGGCAAACAGCGCCCCGTTTATCGCCCCGAAGGTACCGAAAGCGTCCGCCGAAAATATTATCTTATAAACCGGGTCATAGGTCACCATAACCTCCGGCCAGTGAACCATGGGAGCCATGTAAAAGGCAAGCTTACGGCTGCCGGTGTCAAGGGTATCTCCCTCTTTTACAATATAAGCCGAACCGGTAAGGTCGATATCGAAAAACTGCTTAATCATATTTACGGTTTTGGCGTTCCCCACCACCTTCGCTTCCGGATACCGGGACAAAAGCTCCGTCAGTGTTGCCGAATGGTCGGGTTCCATATGGTGGACCACCACATAGTCAAGGGGCCTGCCATTAAGGGCATGTTCGACATTTTCAAAGAAAACCCTTCCCACCGCCTTGTCGACGGTGTCAAACAGTACCGTCTTTTTGTCCAAAAGCAGATAGGAATTGTAGGAAACCCCCTTGGGTACCGAGAAAACCCCCTCAAACATAGCAAGGCGGCGGTCGTTGGCGCCCACAAAGTATAAGTCATCATATATTTTTCTAACACAGTACATCTTTCGATTAACCTCCATAGGTTAATGATAATTATTTTTATTAAGCCTTTCGGTTGCATATGCAACTGCCGGGTAAATACCTATGTAATTTTTATTGTGATTTCCCCGTAAAAATATACGGGGGGGATATATTATGAAACAGAAATGCGCTATTGCCACATCGATTTCCGCCCTTGCGGAGATTATTTCCGTCAAGCTCAGCGATGAGGAGCTGGCTTTGCTTTCGGCAGTCCTTGTCCAGCTGGGGGACACCCTTGCCACAATTCTGACCTTAAGGGAATCCTGCGGAAAGGATTAATCAACACAGGCGTTGTTTTTTAAAAGGGTGTTACGGAGTTTTACCGCATTCACTTCCCTGACGGATAAATTATCTTCATTGGCAATGGCGGCGGCGGTGCCGGCGGCCTCGCCGAGGGTACAAACGATAGCCATAATGCGTATGGAAGCCTGAGCCTCATGGGTGGCGGATATGCAACGGCCTGCCACCAGCAGATTATCGGAATTTTTAGGAATCAGGCTGCGGTAAGGAACGGTATAATACTTCCCCTCGGGGAAGAAATAGTGGCTGGTGCCGCTGCCTTCCGGATTGTGGATGTCGATGTCGTAATTCCCACAGGCTATGGCGTCGGGGAACTTTGTGCAGTTCACCAGCTCTTCGGATGTTAAAATATGCTCCCCGTCTGTCATCCGGCTTTCCCTGACCCCTGTCTGGACAGCGCTGGATAACACCCTGCTGTTTTCGAAGCCGGGGATGAATTTCACGAGAAAGTCGTGAAGTTCAAAAATCTGCTCCCTTGCTTCGATGTCCGCTTTCGTCACGTCAAAGCAGTCAACGGGATTTCGCCTGACGATTCTCGTGGCGTTAAGCTGAACGATACCGGGGAATACGGTATGGAATATCATTATGCCGTCCATGGGGTTTTTGATATATCCCTTTTTCTGTTCCTCCTGCCATTTGGGGCGGATATTGTAATACTGTTCCTCAAATTTGACCGGATCCACGCCGGCAATGGAAAAGCATAAGGTCATGGGCTGGCAGAGGCTGTCGCCGGGACGTCCCAAACGGGTGGGGAATCCGGCGGAATATACCACGTCGGCATCGCCGGTACAGTCAATGAAATAGCCGGCTTCAAAGGTTACAAGCCCGGATTTATTTGCGACGGTAACGGATTTGATGACGTTCTCTTCCCTTTCGGCTTTTACGAAATAGGAATTAAACAAAAGCTCAGCCCCGGCTTCAAGGAGCTTACGGTTTAAAATTATTTTAAGGTATTCGGGGTTGAAAATGTTGTTCCTCATTGCTCCCATTTCCCTAAGGGAGTTGACGATTTCCTCGAAAATCCCCCGGGAAAGCGGCTTGATTTCTCCGGTTTCGGGAATTTTGGTGGCGTTCCGCATAAAGGGGTTTACCGCCATGGTTGAGGGGGCTCCTCCGAGACAGTTAAGCCTTTCGATAAGCAGTGTCTTGGCGCCGCCCCTTGCGGCGGCAAGAGCGGCCGCGCAGCCGGCAAATCCTCCGCCTATTACGATAACGTCATAGCTATTCATCTTAACCCGCCTCCGGAATATGTTTTTACATACTCCATGCTACCATATGAGTTGAAAAATGTCAATATAAATAAAAAAGCACCGGTGTGCTTTTTCCCTATGTTTATTATCCCGCCGGTAATCGCCGGTGGATTTCATTAGTTTCTTCTCTTCCGGATGTGGGGCGCTACCCCTCATCCGTCAGCCTGCGGCTGACACCTTCCCCGAAAGTCGGAAGGCTTTTTAATCAACCTTAATTCCTTAATATTAATTAAATTATAATTTTGTTTTCTCCGATTTTTTTATTTTCTTTTCAATGCCTGTGTACTGAATAAAAGCATCCTTCGGGAGGGGTTCGGAGTATAAAAAGCCCTGCAGATAGTCCACGCCCCAGCTTCTTGCTTTTCCCGCCAAACTTTCGTCCTCAATGCCTTCGATAATCACCCTTACCCCGTAAACCTGCATGGGGGAGATAATCCGCTTTACCAGGTCCCCCCTCATGGGTTCCATGGCGAGTTTTATAAATGATTTTTCGAATTTTATAACCGAAAAGGGCAGCGAAATAAGGCTTGACATACTGGAATACCCGGTACCGTAGTCGTCAAGGTAAAATTTAAAGCCGTTTTCCCTTAAAGTGTTTATGTTATATGCTAAAATTTCCTTGGATGCCACCGCTGCGGATTCGGTTATTTCAAAAGCCACAAGTTCCGGTTTTACGTTGTATTTTTTGGATTCGTTTACTATTTCCTCCATAACCGTCTTCTGAATGCACTCTATCGAGGAAAGGTTTACCGAAATATAGCTGAGCCCCGCCCTTTCGATGTCATATTCCGAAAGGAGAAGCCACACCTTTTCCCGGACACATTTCCCCAGTTCGAGAATAAGGCCGGTCTGTTCCGCCACCGGGATGAATTCCCCGGGGGATATCCAACCCAGCACCGGATCGTTCAGCCTTGCCAGGGCTTCCGCCCCCGTCATCTTTCCGGTGTAGGCGTCAACTATGGGCTGGTAGTAAACATCTAACTGATGTTCCCCCACCGCCCTTGTCACCGCATTAACCACCTGCTGGCGGCGGTTGAAGGAGTCTATCTGCTTCTTTTCGATAACAAGAATCTTTTCCCCTGCCTCATCCTTAAGATGGCGGATGTTAAATTCCATAAACTCAATCAGCATCTCGCTTGATTTGAAATAAATGCTGTCGGCAATCACTATTGTGGCGCCTATGGGTATTTCGTAATTTTTAATCTTAAAGGTCTTGGGGAGCTTTTCGGCGAAGTCATAAACCTCGTCGGTTGTTTTATTGCCCTTTATAATAACGTAAAATTCGTTTCCGTAAATTCGTGCAATCTGCCCCGCAGTAGATAATGTATGGGAGATATTAGTCAGTAATTCATTTCCCCAGTCTTCTCCGTACACTTCGTTGATATGCCTCAGTTCGTCAATGGAATACCCTAATATAATAAAGGGCTTTTTACGGTTTATATTGTCGGAAAGGAGGGAATCCAGGGCGAAATAGTTCAAGGCTTTTGTAAGAGGGTCGGTAAGCTCGGCGGAGGGCTGCATGGCGATATATGTAAACAGCACCGACAACGAAAGGGAAAAATCAATTACCTGATATTTCGGGTACAGATACTGTATGCAAAGACTTGCGGCCTGAACCATAAGCATTACGATATAGGTACATTTATACTTCGATCTTACCTTCTGATTGGGTGAAAACATAACAAAAAGGCATAAACCTATATAAAGGAAATAAACGATATAAAATATGCCGATTAACGGACCCGCAACGAATCTGCCTTCATCCGTATAAAAGACAAGTCCCGTGAAGGGGTTGGTCAGGATTATCAAAACCAGAACAAAATAAGGGAATATGATTGCCAATGCATATTTATACTTAAGCCCCGTAAGGTTTCCGGTAAGCTCAAGAATATAAAACACCGACATCAGAGGAAGGGCATGAAGGAGTATCTGATAAAAAATATTAACCGAATAAATAAAAGAATCCTGTCCCACACCGTCCGAAATAAGGGCGGTAATATTTAGGACAGGAACAACTGTCGCAATAATTCCTATTGCAAAAAACAAATAGCTTAGCCTGTTTTTCAGCTTCGGACTGGCTAAATAGTAGGCTAAGGTTAAAAAGGATATTATAAATGCGGCTATTTCGAAGTCGATATTATATTTCATTTAATCTCCTTCCCCGCTTAAGCCATGCCGGCTTGGCAGGGCTTAAAGCGGTTTAGGTTGCAATTATTTTTACGTCCCTTAATCAATGCATAATGAATTATTATTCATTATCCTTAAATATAATATCACTTTTTTAATGATTTGTCAATAATAAATGTATTTAATCTTTAATTCCTAAAACCTCGCCGATGGAGACGTTGAAGATTCCGGCAAGTTCGTCAAGAATCAGTATGTCCGGGCAGGAAAGCCCCCGTTCCCATTTTGAAACCGCCTGAGGGGTTACCCCTAAATTAACCGCCAGCTGTTTCTGGGTCAGTCCCACCCTTATTCGGAAAAAATAAAGACGTTTACCTAAGGTAGAAATATCAATCATATAGTGAAAACGCGTTAAATAACGCCGGTTTTGCACCTTCCTTTCTAAAGATTTACTAACCTCCTTTTGAAAAGCAAAAATAGGGCGCACCCTGAAAACGGATGCGCCCCCTTGGTTTACGGGACCTGCATTGTCGCCTTATGGAACGTCAAAGGCTACCTGACATTACCGGTAAGGCGAAATGCAATGCATCCTTGTAAACTGTCGAAGAACATTACATCGCCCCCTTTACTTTTAATTCCGTAAAAGCGTTGTACTTCCGCTTTTTTCCGGTAATGAAATTATAACACCGATTTTTTAAATGTCAATCAACTTTTGGTTTATTTTTAATTTATTTGTAGTATATTTTTAATTTATTCGGGTTCTACTCCGTAGACTTCAAGTTCAACGCAGCTTATAAAGCCCGCATCCCCTCCGGCCTTGCCGATAAGCCGTATGCCGGAACAGACCACGTTGTCAAGATTATAGATATAGCTTTCA
The DNA here is from genome assembly GCA_002305335.1 of Clostridiales bacterium UBA1389. GTDB lineage: Bacteria > Bacillota > Clostridia > Oscillospirales > CAG-382 > UBA1206. The sequence continues at coordinate 10,677 of DBQR01000026.1, read as the reverse complement.
AGCCCTGAGCCGAACAGGGACATGGCGTTCCCCGTCGGGTAGGCAGGGTTGGGGGAAACGTCGATTTTTTCCCATTCCCCGTCTATCAGCGCTTCAAGCCGAAGGGTTCCGTCGGCAAACCAACCTCCGTTGTTAAAGTGAAGTCCTTCGGTAAACACAACCTTGGACACTTCAAATTCCCCGGGGAAAAGATAGCCTATATAATCCTCATGGGCGGAAAGGTAACCCACATAGGTGTCGTACTGGTTGATGTTGCCGTTGGCCTTGCTCCCGTCCCGGATAACGTTTATATCCTTGCTGCCGCTGCCGGTGGGAAGGGTGTCGGTTACGGTTATGGCGGAAAAGGGCGCTAAGTTTCTTACTTTTCCCGCTTCGCCGAAGTCCTTGTTTCCGTCCTTTGTGGTGATAACATTTGTGATTATTGTCTTTGAATTGCCCTCGTTGTCAACGGCGGTGCATTTTACGGTGTATTCCCCAGCCTTGTCATAGGTATAGCAGGCAACGTTGGCGTTTATAATCGTGCCGTCGCCGAAGTCAATGGATAGGGTCTTAATTCCCTTGTTGGAGGTGGCGAAAATGTCCAGCTTAACGTCCGCTCCGGTGGCGTAAACCGACGCGGTGAGTACCGGTTCTTCCGGCCACTGTTCGAAGGTCACGGGGGATATTTCCTTGGTTTCGGGGATAAGCCAGTTGTCCCCTTCCTTTTGTATCCCCTTTGCTTCGAAGAATTTTTCGGTCAGGGTGCGGCAGGCGTAAACCGTTTCCTGAAGGGAGTAGTTGGTAAAGGCAAATTTGGTGTTGGTCATGTCAAGACCGGCCTTGTACTTTTCGGGGATGGCGTTAAAGCCGTAGAAGTTACCCAAAATGCCGCCCACGGTGGAGGGGTTGCAGTCTGAATCCTGCCCGCAGCGCATGGATATTATCATGGAGTTTTCAAAATCCCCTTCGCCCCATAAAAGCCCGATAAGCACATAGGCGGCATTCATTTTGGCGTCAATGTTAAAGGCGGAGTTGCAGCCGGCGGGGCAGCGGTCCTCGCCCCCCCATTTTTCTTCGATTATCTGCCAGCACTGCTCCCAGGTCTTGCCGTCCTCATAGGCGTTCTTTACGTCGGTTATAATTTCCTTGAACTTTGTCCCGTCGGGGATTACCCTGAAGCCCGCGTCAATGATTTCCTCAAGGCTTTGTGCCACATAGGCCTGGGAATGCATCGCCGCCACGAACACCCCGCCGTAAACCCCGTCGCCGTAGTTGGTGATATGGCCTATCTCAAAGGCTCTTTCGGCAGCCTCGTTTACAAGGCCGGCATAGATTGCCCCCACAAAGTCGGCGTTTATCTGCCAGTCGATGTCATCGCAGTGGGGATTGTAAATATAGCTGCCGCTGTCGCCGGGGGCAATTCCCTCCCGCAGGTTTTCCCGCCCCTTTTTGTTGGCGTGGTCAAGGCCGTAGGCGGATTCCTCAAAGGCCTTGCCCAGAACCGCAAGACTGCTGTCAACGCCGGTTTTTGCCATCTGCTCTATGTAGGTGATTTCCACATAAAGGTCGTCCTGGCCGAAGGCGTTGTTTATGTTCAGCTGTGAAAAGTCTATTACGTCCTTTTCGGGCATGGTAATTCCCTGAAACCAGAATTCCTTGTCGGCGCCCAGCACCACCCCCGCCATCTGGCCTGCCCAGCCCCCCAGGAGCCTGTCATACAATTCGTCATCGGAAAGTTGAATATATTTTGTTTCTTCCGCTGACTGATCGCTTGAATCCTCCGTGGAATCGGCGGTGGAATCAGGGCTTGCCGAACTTTCCTCCGAAGTGGTTTGTGTATTATCCCCGCAGGCGGAAAGGATGAAGCTGAGGATAAGCAAAAGGCAAATTAGGCGTACTGTTTTTTTCATGAAATTACCCCCGTTATGGTTTATAAGTTTATTATACATAATCATTAAAAGATGTCAATCCGGACCTTCGGATTTATGAAAAAAACCCATTGTTTTTATATGTATTTGTGCTATAATCATTCCGTTTTGAATAACTGAAACAGAGGCGCAAATATATGCTCTTGACGGCGGAAATCGGAATAACCTCCTGCCTTGCCATGATTATAGGAGTTATTTTCAAACCCTGGCTTAAGTTCGGTAAAATCAAGGTTGAATCCTACTGGTTTTTCCCTCTTTTGGGGGGAATTGTCCTTATAATTGCGGGAAAATGCGATATAAAAAGGCTGGCATCCGCCCTTGCGGCCGAAAATGCGGTAAACCCGATTAAGATTCTTGTTTTGTTTATTTCCATGACCTTTTTGTCGATTTATCTTGACGAAACCGGCTTTTTCTCCTATCTTGCCGAAAAGACGCTGCGTCTGGCAAAGACAAGCCAGGTTAAAATTTTTGTCTTCCTTTACTTAACTGTGTCGTTCCTTACGGTTTTTACCTCAAACGATATAATTATTTTAACCTTTACCCCATTTATCTGCTATTTTTCCAAGAACGCCAAAATAAATCCCCTTCCCTATCTGGTGGCGGAATTTGTGGCGGCAAACACCTGGAGCATGGCACTAATCATCGGCAACCCCACCAATATTTATCTTGCCTCCTTTTCGGGTATCGGCTTTTTCGAGTATGTAAAGGTAATGTTTTTGCCTACGGTCTTTGCGGCCAGCGTGTCATTGCTGATGCTGCTTCTGATATTTAAAAAATCCCTTTCCCAAAGCATTAAACCGGTTTATAAAGATGTTTCAATAAAGGACAAAACCCTGCTTGTGAACGGCCTTGTTCATCTCGGCGTATGCACAATACTCCTTGCCGTATCCTCCTATACCGGGTGGGAAATGTGGCTTATTTCCTTTGTTTCCGCACTAAGTCTTGCCCTTTCCACTTCGGTAATATCGGCAGTCCGCAAAACTAATAGGACAATAGTGTCCGAAAGCCTTAAGCGTTCACCCTGGCAGCTTGTCCCCTTTGTTTTGTCAATGTTTATAATTGTCCAGTCCCTTGACCAGAGCGGGATTACAAAGCTTGTCGGGGAAAGCTTAGGTTCAACCCAACCTGTTCTGAAGTTTGGGATTTCCTCTTTTTTAGCGTCCAATGCCATTAACAATATCCCCATGAGCGTGCTGTTCTGCTCCTTTTTGGAGACCTTCCCCCAGACGGCTCTGCCCGCCACATATGCCACTATTATCGGCTCAAACATAGGGGCGTTCCTTACCCCCATCGGGGCTTTGGCGGGGATAATGTGGTCAAACATATTAAAAAAACAGGAAGTGAAATTCAGCTTTGCGTCTTTCGTAAAATACGGCGCATTGATTTCACTCCCCGCTTTGTTTGCCGCTTTAGCCGGTCTTTGGCTTACGCTGGCTTTTTAGTCTGTTTTCAGTTCTACAATCGTGACCCCGGTGTCTCCTTCGCCGTAGCGTCCCGAACGGTAGGACCTGACCCGTTTGTCGTGCTTTAAATGCTCCCAGACGGCGGTGCGAAGGGCTCCGGTACCTTTGCCGTGGATTATGGAAACACTGCGGTAACCCGCTAACATGGCGGCGTCAAGGTACTTGTCGATGACAAAATAAGCGTCGTCGCCGGTCAGACCCCTTACGTCAACCTCATTTTTAACCGCCTCCGCCGGACGGTGGTAAACCGCCTGGGATTTATTATCCTGTTTCGGTTTTTCCTCCACAAGACGAAGGTCGGCAATTTTAACCTTGGTGGTTATAATCCCCGCTTTGACGGTGGCGTTTTCCCCGTCAATGGCCTGGATATAGCCCTTTTTGTTTATTCCGGCTATAATCACCTCATCCCCGATGCGGAAGGGTCTGGGGGGGATATATTCCTCGTTTTCGGCTTCCTCGACACCGGCGTTATCCGCCTTTTTAAGCTGTTCCCGGATGGCGCTGCGGGCAAGCTCGAAATTGTCGAACTTCTTTTCCTTTTCCGCCTCCCGCTTCAGCTTGTTGAGTTCTCCGAATATATAGTCGCTGGAGGCCTTTGCCTGGGCAAGAATCCGGTTTGCCTGTTCCTTTGCCCTTTCCGCCTCCTTCAGGGCGTCCTTCTGGGTTTTTTCCTTATATTCGTTGGCTGCTTTCAGCTTTTCCTCCGCTTCCCGGCGGAGTTTTTCTATATGCTCTTTCTCCTTTGAAAGACGGTTCTGGGTTTCCTCAAGCCGGGACAGCACATCCTCGAAGCGGATGTTTTCCTCCCCCATAACCGACTTTGCCCGTTGGATAATGCCTTCGGGGAGCCCCAACCTTAAAGCGATGGCAAAGGCGTTGGACTTTCCGGGTAATCCGGTGACAAGGCGGTAGGTGGGGCGGAGGGTTTCCACGTCGAATTCGCAGGAGGCGTTCATTACCCCCTCCGATTCAAGGGCATAGGTTTTAAGCTCGGCGTAGTGGGTGGTGGCCGCCACCGTTGCCCCGATACGCTTCATATCCTCAAGGATTGCCACCGCCAGGGCAGCCCCCTCGGTGGGGTCGGTGCCCGCTCCCAGTTCGTCAAACAGCACCAGGGATTTATTTGAGGAATTCTGTATTATTCCCACGATATTCGTCATATGAGCCGAAAAGGTGGAAAGGGACTGCTCGATTGACTGTTCGTCCCCTATGTCGGGGAGAACCTCGTCAAACACGGGCAAAGCCGTGCCGAAGTCGCAGGGGACTTCCAGCCCCGCCTGAGCCATCAGCGACATAAGGCCTATGGTTTTCAGCGTTACGGTTTTACCGCCGGTGTTGGGGCCGGTTATGACTAAAATCCCGTCCTTCTTTCCCCCCAAGGTAACCGAAATGGGTACCACTTTTTCCTTATCAAGAAGGGGGTGGCGGGCGTTTATAAGTTTAATTGTCTGACTGTTTTCATTAATGGTGGGTGAAATTCCCCTTATTTCAAAGGAATAGTCGGCTTTTCCGAAAATCAGCGACAAATCCCTTATGCAGTTGTAGTTTGCGGTGATGATATCCGCATCCTTAGCCACCATAACCGAAAGTTCGTAAAGGATTTTTTCGATTTCCCCGGCTTCCGCGCTCTTTAATTCCCTTAATTTATTGTTCCCCTCCAGCACCGCCAGGGGCTCTATAAACAGCGTCGCTCCGGAAGAGGAGGTGTCGTGAACCAGACCCTTTATTTCGTTTTTATATTCCGCCCTGACGGGGACAACATATCTCCCGTTCCGCTGGGTGACTATGTTTTCCTGCAGGTACTTTGAGTAGGAACCGGAGGTGTATTTTGAAAGGGTGTCCCGGATATCGGATTCGCATTTTCTCATCTCCCGCCTTATGCGGTAGAGGTTGTCGGAAGCGGCGTCGGCAATGAAATCCTCCGCCACTATGGCGTCGCTTATAGCCCTTTCCAGGTGCTTGTCGAGACGGATAGCCGAAAAATAGCATTCCAGCTCCCCTAAATCAAAATTTTTCGGGGGATAATTCAGCAATGAGGAGGAATTTCTTAACAGATTTCCGATATTCAAAAGCTCTCCCGGGGTAAGGGTTGACCCCTTCATGGCTCTGTCCACCGACATTAGCACGTTTCTGCCGCTGCCGAAGGATGGCATCGAGTTTTTGGCGATAAGCTCCTTTGCCTTGGCGGTTTCGGCAAGGCGGCGTTTTACGATAACCCCGTCGGGGGAGGGCAAAAGCTCCCCTGCCGCCTCTTTTCCGCTTTCGGTGCGGACAAAGGCGGAAAGCTGTTCTATAACTTTATCAAATTCAAGAATCCGTATAGCTTTAGCTGTATATTCCATCAGTCGTCCTTTATCGTCTGTTTGTAATAGTCAAGTGTGGCGGGTTTCAGATCCGCCGCATTTATAAGATAGTCTTCGCAGAACCTGCAAAAAGCAGCTTCGGGTTCGCCCTTTATGGAAAAGGATAAAATCTTTCCCGGCGGGCAGGTGTTGAGATAATTCAGCGCCTCCACGGCTTTTTCGTCAAGGGAGATACACCTTTCGGCATCCGGGGCGCATTCGGCGCAGAAAAGGGCGGATTCCTCAAAGTCAAACAGATTACCCTTTTCGCCGCAGATGGTGCAGCCCGAAAAGTCGGGCTCAAGCCCTAAGCACAGGCAAAGCCGGTATTCGAATACGGCTTTTATTGTATCCCTGCCCGATAAATTTTTAGAAAGAGCGTAAAGGCAGTTTAACACAAGGCGTAATATGCCGTCGTCGGAGGGTACGGCGGTAAGCAGGGCAAGTTCGCATATGTAGGAAGCAAGGGCAAAGTCGGAAACATCCTTCCTTAAATCATAGAAGGATTCGATAAGCTTTGCTTCCGTAAGGGTGAAATGCTTGTTTTTGTCGTAGATATTCAGTTCGGAATATGCGAAAAGCTGGGCGGACTTAAGGTAGGAAGCGGAAATATTTTTCGCCCCCGTCGCTTTTACCGCAATAACCCCTTCGTACTGGGTAAGGACATATAAAAGCTTACCCTTTTCGCCAAGGGGTTTTTCCCTTATTACGATACCGTTTACAGTACGGTTCATTTTATTTCTCCCCGTAACCCAGTCCGGTAAGATAGGTCGGCTGGTCCCGCCAGTTTTCCCTTACCTTAACCCAGATGTCAAGATAAATCCTTGCGCCGAGGATTTTTTCCAGGTCCTCCCTTGCGTAGGTGCCGATTTTTTTAAGCATTTCCCCGTTTTTGCCGATAATTATCTTTTTATGAGCCTGCCTTTCCAGATACATTTCCGCTCTAATGACAATAACTTCCTTCTTTTCGGTAAATTCCTCAATGGTTACGGCTATGCCGTGGGGGATTTCGTCCTCGGTAAGCCGGAGAGCTTTTTCCCTTATGATTTCCGAAGCGATGTTCTTTTCGGGCTGGTCGGTGTACTGGTCGGCGGGAAAGAAATGGGGGGAGGGGATAAGGTATTTTTTGATTTCCTCCCAGACGATACCGATTCCGTCCCCGGTAAGGGCGGAAATGGGGATAATGCTGTCAAAGTCGTATTTTGACGAAATTTCCGTAATATACTTCAATATTTCGGTTTTGTCGGTTATGTCAACCTTGTTGATTATCAAAATCCGCCGCTTCCCCGATTTCGAATAATTCTCAAGGGCTTTCCTTTCGGAATTGTTAAGGGGCACCGAAGCGTCCACCACAAACATAATCACGTCCGCGTCCTCGGAAGCAACCCCCACCGATTTCATCATATATTCACCAAGGAGATTTTTGGGCTTGTGCAATCCGGGGGTATCGATAAACACAAACTGGTTTTCCCCCTCGGTTACGATGCCGGTTATGCGGTTTCGTGTAGTCTGGGGCTTTTTCGAAACGATGGCCACCTTCTGCCCAACAAGGGAATTAATCAGGGTTGACTTCCCCACGTTGGGACGGCCGGATATCATTATAAATACGCTTTTTGTTTCCATAAATTCATTCCCTTACAATTCCCAGCGAATTTAGTATTTCCTCCTGCATATCCTCCATCTTTTTCCTTGACTCCTCATCATCTTCATGGTTTATCCCCAAAAGATGCAGTGTGGAATGGACGCATAAAAAGCAGAGTTCCCGTTTTAGGGAATGGCCGTACTCTTCCGCCTGGGAGGTGGCTTTTTCGATTGAGATTACAATATCCCCAAGGGTTTTGGGGCCTTTCGGAATATCAAAGTCGCAGATGGGAAAGGACAAAACGTCGGTTTCCCTATCGATTCCCCGGTATTCGGCGTTAAGTTCCTTTATATATGCATTGTCGCAGAGGGTGAGGGATACTTCGAAACTTGTTTTGGGGTAAAGTGTGGTCACCGTTTTCTGAATACACCTTTTCATATCCGTCAAAACGGTTTTGTCCAATTTATTTTTGGTTAAGTTGGTAAAATAAACCTTTGTCATTCCTGTTTCCTTTTGAATACCCTGCCTGAAGGGCGTTCGGTTTTTGCTTTCTTTTCGTATGCCAAGACAATTTTCTGTACCAGCGGATGGCGAACCACGTCCTTATGGGTAAAGCGGAAGATGGCAATGCCCTCAATATCGTCAAGAATGCCAATAGCCTCAATCATTCCGCTTTTTTTTATAAATGGAAGGTCGATCTGGGTGATATCGCCGGTGACTATGGCCTTTGAATTGTTTCCAAGGCGGGTTAAAAACATTTTCATCTGTTCGGGGGTGGTGTTCTGTCCCTCGTCAAGGATAATAAAGGAATCGTCAAGGGTGCGTCCCCGCATATAGGCAAGGGGGGCGATTTCGATTATATTCTTTTCCATAAATCTTGTAAAGGATTCATGCCCCAACATTTCCCCCAAGGCATCGTAGAGGGGTCGGAGATAGGGGTTGATTTTCTGCTGCAGGTCGCCGGGTAAAAAGCCCAGCTTTTCCCCTGCCTCCACGGCGGGGCGGGTCAGGATAATACGGGAAATCTGCTTTTGCTTTAAGGCGGTTACCGCCATTGCCACAGCAAGAAAGGTTTTCCCCGTCCCCGCAGGACCGACGCCGAAGGTTACGGTGTTTTTCTTTATCGCTTCCACATACTTCTGCTGGCCTACGGTTTTTGCCTTTATGGGTTTTCCCTTGTTGGTGAGGCAAATACAGTCGTCGTACATTACCGAAAGCTCGTCGGAACGGTTTTCCCGAATCATTGAAATGACGTAGTTGACGGTGTTTTCCTCTATGGCATCCTGAAGCCGGGACAGCTTTTCCAGCTGATACACCGCTTCGTAAGCCATTGCCACGTTATTTTCGGATTCGCCGGAAATGCTCAGCTCCCCTTCGGAAATGGAAATCCTCACATTAAAGGCTTTTTCAAGGATGTCGGCGTTGCCGTCAAGGGTGCCGAACAGCTTAAGCATGAAGTCTATATTCAAATTTTCCACTTTTCTTTGATAAATATCCGCCATAAATCCCTCCGCAAATATTTTTCATGCTGATTATACCATACAAATAACCAAATGTACACAATATTTTCGTGATATTTTTCAAATGTTACGCATTTGCCGCACCATATAATAATCATCTTGACAATAAAATTTATTTATGCTAATATTAGCATAAAGTAACATATTAAAAGGAGAAATGCTTATGAAAAAAATACTGGCATTAGTACTTGTTGCAGTGTTTATTCTCGTCGGTCTTGCCGCCTGCGGCGATGACAAAAACGACCAAAGCAAAGACCAGTCAACCCAGTCACAAGCATCGCAAGACACCACCAGCCAAACACAGAGCGATATTTCGGATGAAACCAGCACAGACCCCTATTCCCATCTGAGGGGTTTTAATCTCGATGAAAGAGAAATAAAAATTCTTGTTTACGGCGACTACAGAGACAGGTATAAATCCGTTGAGATTATGTACCATGACTCAAACCCGGAAGTTATAAATACCGCCATTGAAACGAGAAACCAGATTGTTGAGGAACTATTAAACTGCAAACTTACTGAAGTCCGGGTGGACGACGTGCTTGCCGACGCCCGTACCGACGCCATGGTGGACGGTCAGTATGATATTATAATGCCCTATATGCCGGCAGCCGCAACCCTTGCTCAGGAAGGTTATCTGTATAACCTGTATGAATTTTCCGATATTATTCAGCTTGAAGAACCCTACTGGGACCAGAGGGCAAACAGCGACCTTTCCATTGCCAACAAGCTTTACTTTTCCACCGGCGACTTTTCCCTTTTAACCTTCGACTGCACCCACGCCATTGTTTTCAACAAGAAGCTTGTGGAACAGAACTCCACCGTCGAGGACCCCTACCAGCTGCTCAAAGACAACGAATGGACCTTTGACGCGCTGTACAGGAACGCCAGACTGGTAACCTTCGACACCGACGGTCAGGACGGAATGACCTTTATGGATACATGGGGACTGTTCATTAACGAAAACTATACCACCACCATGTTCATCGGGTCCGGCGAAAGGCTTACCAGGAAGGACGGCGACGACCTCCCCGAAATAGCCGCCGATACCCAGAGAGCGATTGATGTGGTTGAAAAAATAAGGCAGATATACAACGACCGCACCGCTTCCATAAACATTGAAAGCTATGCCGTCACCGGTACTCAGTACAGGGACGTGTATCACGCCGCCTCCGCCGCCACGGGTGAAAACAGGGCTTTGTTCAGAACCCTTGCCATTGTTGACCTTAACGAGCTTTTAGACTACGAAACTCCCTACGGCATACTTCCCACCCCGAAGTTTGACGAAACACAGGACGAATATTACAATATCGTTTCGGCAATCCTTTCCTCCTGCATCTGCATACATACCAACGTGTATGACGCGGATGAATCCGCAGCGGTTGCAGAAGCTCTTGCCGCCACCTCCACCGACACCCTTAGAAGAGCTTATTACGACTATGTGCTTAAGGGACGTAAGATAACTGACGAAGAAGGTGAATTCGCCCTTGACATTATCTTTAACAATCGGGTTTACGAAATGGCCACAATCTACAATTTCGGCTCCCTGCCCACCCTTATCACAACCTGCGCCAAAGCAACCTCCAACATCTTTGCTTCCACCTTCGGCGGAATGAAGTCATCGGTTGAAGCCCAGATAGAAACCCTTATCGATACCTTCCAGAATCTCGATTAAATCTTAGCGATATAATAAAGGCGTTCCGTTAATCCGGGACGCCTTTTTCATATTGACCCGACAGAAACAACCTTAGGGGGTTAGATGTTGTATAATTCAGATATATTAAGGTAAACCGCAAATTTGCCTCCCTTGTGCAAAGGGAGGTGGCAAGGCAAAGCCGAGCTGAAGGGATTGTAACCCGCCTG
>DBQR01000034.1:8426-71824 GCA_002305335.1 Clostridiales bacterium UBA1389 | reverse complement strand
TGATCCTGTGGTGCTGTTTAAAATAGTAATGATACAATATACCTTATCCATCATTGCCTCAGCAAATTCAAGGTACTCATCCTTCGTCCAAAAGAGCATTTCACGATTTTTCTTTTTCCCCATGCTGCCGGCTTTCTTACAAGGATTTTCTTTCAGGTTGTAATATCGTACTGCATGGTTGAAAATAGCACTCAGCTGGTTGTGAATAGTTTTGAGATATACAGGCGAGTAACCCTTTCCGTTATCATCCTTGTAGCTAATAAGCTCGTTTTGCCAAGTGATAATTTGTTGTGCGGTAATATTGCACATTTTTAGCTTTCCGAAATAAGGAACAAGCTTTTTCTGTATGATATGCTCTTTATTCTCCCATGTGTTTTCTTTAATGCGAGTTTGCATATCCTCTGTATAATGCTCCACAAAGCTGCTAAAGCTCATATCGAGATCTCCGCCCATTTTATTGAGCTGCTCTCGCTCCCAAGCCTGTGCTTCTCGCTTTGTTTTAAATCCTCGTTTTTGCGTTTGCTTACGCTCACCGTTCCAATCGGTATAGCGATAAAGTACACGCCAAGTGTTTGTTTTTTCTTCTTTGTAGACAGCCACTGTTTAATCCCTCTCTTTCTGTTTTGTGCCATAACAGGCACGTTCCATAAAATATTGTTTATTGACTCGCCCTGAAATTGTCATAAATCCCTGCGCTTTTAATTCAGCATTCAGTTTCTGCACAATCTTGTAGGCGTAGGATTTAGAAATCCCTAATTCTTCTGCCACATCGGCTACTCTCATAAAAGTATTACTTGCCATTTTATCCCTCCTTTTTTCATATGATAATTCTTTAGTGTCGGGTTACTTTCTGAATCGCCTCCCGATTTGCCCGGGCGATACATGCCATTACTGTGACATGCGACAGTTATTCAATCGTTAAGCATTTATGCTTAGTATTGTCATTATACTAAACATATTTGCTTATGTCAAGTGGTTTTGATAAAAAATCTTAAACTTTTTTGCTTAATTTATCTTGACAACCACTAAACATATATGCTATACTGCTTGCAGATACATAGACAAGGAGTGAAAACACTATGGCAATCGGTGAAAGAATACATTTTTTTAGACTTCTGCGTGGAATGACGCAGAAATATCTTGGTGCAGCGGTCGGCTTCCCCGAAAAGAGCGCCGATGTTCGTTTGGCGCAATACGAAACAGGAACAAGATCACCAAAGGCTGATCTTACTTCTGCATTGGCTCAAATACTCGATGTTTCACCACAGGCTCTTGATGTTCCCGACATTGACAGCAATATAGGCTTAATGCATACGCTGTTTACCCTTGAGGATCTGCGTGGGTTGAAAATCACCGAAGTTGACGGCGAAGTATGCCTCAAGCTTGATAAGAGCGACAGCAAAACCTACGATGAAATGAGCCAAATGCTTTCCGCCTGGCTTGAGCAGGCTAAAAAGCTTGAAGTTGGCGAAATCACCAAAGAAGAATACGACCAGTGGCGTTATCGTTATCCTGAATTTGATACCACACAGATTTGGGCGAAAGTACCTTCACAGGAACTAAGCGATGCAATGATGGACGCTTTTAAAGACAAATTGAAAGGTATGTAATATTATTTTTATTGTAAAGAGAGGTATTTATGGAGAACAAATTCAAACTCCCGAAAAAATATTGGATTTATTTTTCGATTGCGATGCTTTTCGGTGTGATTCTATTTGTAAATATATTCGTCTTTGATCATTTAACCGGTGAAAAGGAGTTTCGGGATTATAGTAAATCAGATATTATATTAAATCTGCTTTTTTTAGGAACTGAACTTCTGTATTTTGCAATTATTTTTTTATTTGCATTGAAGTGCGGCAATATATTCCGAGGAAAAACTATGGCACAAAGAAATGCTTGGTACGACGCTATGTATTCTGGAATAAAGCGCGGGGATTATGATTATGTATGGTTTGATTATGAAGATGAGCAAAGAGCCTTAGTGATGAAAAACGGTGACTCGTGGCGATTGTATGTTGAGAAATATAATGATAAAACCGAATTATGGGAAGCAATTAATACAGCTTCAGCGTACGATTCACTAACAGCGATCAAAAAAGCTTTATTTTCTGAATATGATTTTTATTTCAATGAAAACGCTGCTTTTGATGAGCGCGGCGAATGTATGATTAAAATAAATTCTGAAGATAATCGCCTATCTACATTCGAAATATCAGATATGTGGCTACTTTTATCGATTGGATTTAGTAAAAAAGGTTCTGCGCTGGCAGCTATTATAAAAACAGGAGATTATTTGAATCACGCAATATTTACATTAGATGAGTTGAATTATGGCATGAGTAAGCTGATATTTAATGGTTATGTAAAGAAGCAAAAGGAACATTTTTTAACTACTCCAAAAGCGAAGTCTTTTTATAAAACTTATAAAAAGATTTTTGAAAACCCGCCTGATGAAATTTTGCGATTGTCATATTTATTTCAATATGAGCCGAGAAAAAATGGGTGCAATCTAGTTGAATATTTTAACGAAGATGAATACAATCAAGCCTTGCATATTTGTGAAAATTGAAGATTACTGAATTTTATATCTCGCAGCGATGAGCGAAAGTACCATCGCAGGAACTCAGCGGTGCAATGGTGGACGCTTTCAAAGACAAACTGAAAGATATGTAAAGCAGATGAAAACCTCCGTTCATTACTCTATTGTAAAAAAACAAGTAAAAAATTCGCCTCTTTTAACAAATAAAATATTTTCTAGTTTTGCATAGATAAAGAGCTAACTGACTAAGGAAACAAGTTTCCAAAAAATCAGTTAGCTCTTTACTTTTCGGGTAATTCAAATAATGTTGCCATTTTGTTGCCACAAGGGGTATCAAAGTGGCGAAAACCCAGTGTTTACGGGCTTTTTTAAGGTCGTAGGATCATTCCCACTCGATTGTTGCGGGGGGTTTGGAGGTTATATCAAAGACGATCCGGTTAATGCCGGTGACTTCGTTGGTTATCCGTGATGAGATTTTCGAAAGCAGCGCATGGGGGAGCCGTGTATATTCGGCGGTCATAAAGTCCTTTGTGGTTACCGCCCGCAGCGCGGCGGTGTATTGATAGGTCCGCTCGTCCCCCATTACCCCCACGCTTTTCAGGTTGGTAAGCACTACGAAATACTGGTCGGGTTTAACCTTCGATTTTGCAACTTCCTCCCGCATAATGGCGTCTGCTTCCCGTAAAATGTCCAGCTTTTCCTTGGTCACCTCGCCGATAACCCTGACGGCAAGCCCGGGACCGGGGAAGGGTTGGCGGTTTACGATGGTGTCCGGCAGGCCGAGGATTTTCCCAAGCTGCCTTACCTCGTCCTTGAAAAGTCCCCTTAACGGCTCCACAACCCCCTCGAAACCCAGGTCCTTGGGAAGTCCCCCCACGTTGTGATGGCTTTTTATAAGCGCCGAATTGGTACCCGATTCCACCACGTCGGGGTAAATGGTGCCCTGAGCCAAAAATTCGATTTTACCTAACTTTTTCGCCTCGTCCTCAAAGGTTCTGGCAAACTCCGCACCTATTATCTTCCGCTTTTTTTCCGGGTCGGTAACCCCTGCGATTTTATCCAGAAACTTCTTGCTGGCGTCAACGCAGATAAGGTTAAGGTCTTTGCCTTCAAAGGCTTTTTTTATTTCCCCGGGTTCATTTTTCCGCATAAAGCCGTGGTCGACGAAAATGCAGGTAAGCTGCCCCGGCAGCGCTTCCGCCAGCAGACGGGCGCACACCGAGGAATCCACCCCGCCGGAAAGCCCCAGCAGAACCCGCTTTTTGCCCACTGTTTTCCGTACTTCCTCTATCTGAAAATTCAGATAATTTTCCATGGTGTAGCCGCCGGCGGCGGAGCAGATTTTATATAAAAAATTATATATAAGTGCCTTCCCGCAGGGGGTGTTTTCCACCTCCGGGTGGAACTGTACGCCGTAGATTTTCTTTTCCTCGTTGCTTATTGCGGCAACCGGACAGGATCTGGTCTGGGCTATAACCGAAAAACCTTCCGGAACTTCCTCCACCATGTCGGTGTGGCTCATAAGCACTTTCTGGCTCCCGGCAATGCCCTCGAAAAGCCGGCTTGAGGGCTTAAGTTCGGCTTTGGTCACCCCGTATTCGCTTTTCCGGGTTGTTTTAACCTTTCCGCCGGAAAGGTGGCTGATAAGCTGCATGCCGTAGCATATCCCCAAAACGGGAATACCTAAATCAAGTATCTTTTTGTCGCAGACCGGAGCGTTTTTGCCGTAAACGCTGTCGGGACCGCCGGTGAAAATAATGCCGACGGGGGAAATTTTCCCTATTTCCTCCACGGAAACGGTGTTGGGCTTTATAATCGAATAAACCCCCCATTCCCTTACCCTGCGGGCGATAAGTTCCTTGTATTGACCGCCGAAGTCAATTATCAAAACCGTTTCGTTTGCCATGATAAACCTCAGTTTTCATAAGTTTTTATAATATTTTCGGCAATTTCCCGCTTTTTTACGCAGCGGTCCATTGCAGACTTTTCAATAAACCTGTGGGCTTCCGGTTCGGACATTTTAAGCCGTTCCACGAGTATCAGCTTTGCCCGGTTGACTATTTTGATTTCCTCCATCCTTGTTTCAAGGGATTCCACCCTGCTTTCAAAGGACTGCATTCGGTTCCGCATTGACACAAGGGCGTTTATTGTCTGGCTTGCGGTGTGCTTGTCAACGGGTTTGGACAAGGTTACAATTCCGTAATTTTCGGTTTTGTAAAGAATTTCCTCATACAATGTGCTTTTCACCAGAAGCAGAATGCCGGTGGTTTCGAATCTTGACAAGTTTATGGCAAGCTTTGTACCGAAATCGTCGGGCAGGGGGGTGTTTATTATAACAAGACCGAAGGCTTTTTCGATAACACGCCTTTCGGCTTCCCCGGCGTTGGCCGCCGTTTCGATGGGATTAAACCGGTTCGGCAATAACAGACCTTTAAAATAGTCGATGGCGGTGCTGCCGGAAGACACAATAAGCACACTGGTTTGCCTGTATTCCTCGGCCATAATCCCCCTCCTTATATTTGCTTTCTTTAGTAATCAGACAAAAGCAAAGCCGGCGGGGAGTATGCCTTTAATCCATTCGGATTTATTGGCGATTGCTTTGGCTTCCTCTAAAGTGGAAGGCAGGGAGTCAAGGCCGGTGGTCAGTTCCCCTTCGGCGGAATACATATCCGCGTCAAGGTGGTGAACCGGGGTGAGATTCCGTGTTATACCGTCGATTCCCGCATGGATTAACAGGGCATAAGCGATATAGGGGTTTGCTCCCGGGTCGGGGGACCTAAGCTCGATCCGCTTGAAATCCCCCTTTGCGGCGGGAATTCTGATAAGCTGCGACCGGTTTTCGGGGGACCAGGCGATATATTTGGGGGCTTTCATTTTACCCAACCGCATATAGGATTGCTGGGTGGGGTTAAGATAAGCCGTCATTTCCTTAATATGCTCCATTACCCCCGCCATTATTTTTTCCCCGTATTCGTTGCCGTCGTTGCTCTTAACCGACATATTGATGTGGAATCCGTTGCCGGGCTGGTTTTCAAGGGGTTTGGGGGAGAAATTGGCGTGAAGGCCGTTTCTTATGGCGATGGTACGCACCACCGACTTGAAGGTTATGGAATTGTCGGCGGCTTTTAACGGTTCGGAATAGCGGAAGTTGATTTCATTCTGCCCGGGGCCCTCCTCATGGTGGGCGCTTTCGGGGTAAATTCCCATATCCGAAAGGGTGAAGCAGATTTCCCGCCGGATGGATTCGCATTTGTCGCCGGGGTCGATATCCATATAGCCAGCATTGTCAAAGGGAATAAGGGTTCTTTCCCCCTGTTCGTCGGTTTTGAAAAGATAGAATTCGTATTCTGCGCCGAAGCCGAAATGATATCCCTTCTTTTTTGCCTTGTTGACCGCCTGTTCCAGGATAAAGCGGGAATCATAGGGAAACCTTTCCCCCGAAGCGGTTTTTATACCGCATATCATCCTCACCATTTTTCCCTGAACGGGATGCCAGGGGACGATGGAAAGGGTGGAAGGGTCGGGAAACAGGAACAAATCGGAATGGGTTACGTTCCCGAAACCGGCAATTGCCGAAGCGTCAAAGGAAATGCCGTCGGTAAAGGCGCGCTTCAGCTCGCCGGGCATAATCGTGGTGTTTTTTTCCCGTCCGGTGACGTCGCAGAAGGAAAGTCGTATAAATTTTACGTTTTCCTCCTCAATATAGCTTAACACATCATATTCGGAATACATTCTGTTCCCGCCCTCCTTTGGATTTTAATACATAAAAGGCGTTCGGTCTGTTTAGCAGGGCATAAAGCCCCGACAGCCGGCGAACGCCCGATAATCAACACAGCTAATTATATATTTGGCTTTATGCTTTGTCAATGATTTTTTTATGCTTCCCGAAAAAAATCTCCTGTAATATCAACGTAAAACATCAAAACCGTCTGCATAAAGCAAACGGTTTTTTACCCTTAAAGGGAATATTTCTTTCTGTATTCCCGGTATTTGCGGTCGAAGTCTTCCCCGCCCGCCTTAACCGATCTTAAATATTTATGCATATCCATTGCTTCATGTTGGGACATTTCCAGCATCATTCCCGCTATGTTGGAACAATGGTCGGAAACCCTTTCGAAATTGTTTAGAATATCCGAAAGGATGAATCCGTGCTCTATGGAGCATTCAAGCTTCTGAAGCCTTAAGGAATGGTTAAGCTTTATCTGCTCTTTAAGGTAGTCAACCACCTGTTCAAGGGGCTCCACCTGCAAGGCGATCTGCATATTGTTTTCTGCAAAGGCCTGAAGGGTGAGGGTCAACACCTCGTCGATGGCGGCGGTCAGGACAGACAGTTCCCGCTTTGCCTCAGAAGAAAAGGAAAGCTTTTTATCCTTTAACTCCTCCGCCGAGTCCAGTATGTTCACCGCATGGTCGGAAATACGTTCAAAGTCCCCGATAAACCTTAACAGCCTTGTGGTCTCATGGCTGTCGTCGGAGGCAAGGGATTGGGTTGAAATTTTTATAAGGTACGAACCGATTTTATCCTCATACTGGTCGACTTTATTTTCGCCTTCACGGATATATTCGGCGGTTTTCGGGTTGTATTCCTTTAGCATAACCATTGATTTTTTTAATATGTCCACCGAAAGGTTGGCCATCTCGATGGTGGTTGTCCTGCAGCGGTCAACCGCAAGGGAGGGAGTGGCAAAAAGACGTTCGTCAAGCAGTTTGAATTCTTCTGCTTGGGGGGCATCCTTAACCGTAATATGGGCAAGCTTTTCCAGCAGTTTTATTGCCGGAAGCAGGAACACGGTCATTATCAGTTTAAGGGAGGTATGGGTGAGGGCTATACCGAATTCGTTTGCGGGATTTGACGTAAAGGTAAACCCTATTATTGCTTTAAGCACGTAAAACAGCGAAAGGGAAATAGCGACACCGATTATATTGAAATACAGATGAATCATAGCCGCCCGTTTGCCTTCTTTGGTCGCCGTCACGGAAGCAAGCATAGCCGTAGCGCAGGTACCGATGTTCATACCCATTATAAGGGGTATCGCCGCCGAATAGGTAACCGCTCCCGTTGTGGATAAAGCCTGCAGAATACCCACTGAAGCCGAAGAGGATTGGATTATTCCCGTGAGCACGGCTCCGGCAATAATGCCGAAAATCGGGTTTGAAAACATGAGGAGCATGTTCCGGAATTCCGGGACATCCTTAAGTGACGAAACGGCACCTGACATGGTTTCCATCCCGAACATCAATACCGCGAAGCCGAGGAGTACGGTGCCGATATCCTTTTTTTTCGAAGATTTTTTAAACATCAGCAGATAAATGCCGATAAGCGCAAGAATGGGTACAAACGCCGAGGGTTTAAGCATTCGAAGCCATATGTTTTCCGATTGGATACCGGTTAACGAGAGTATCCAGGCGGTTATCGTGGTCCCAACGTTTGCTCCGATTATAATACCTACCGACTGATGAAGGGTCATAACCCCCGCACTGACAAGCCCAACTACCATAACCGTCGTCGCCGAAGACGACTGAATTATGGCTGTAACACCCATCCCCAGCAAAAAGCCCTTCACTCTGTTGTTTGTCAGGTTGGCTAATACGGGCTTGAGCTTTCGTCCCGCCTGCTTTTCAAGGGGATCGCCCAAAATTTTCATTCCGAACAAAAACAGGCTTAGACCGCCGATAAGGGTCAAAACATCAAAAATGTCCATAAATNNTCGACCTCATACATCCGTTTTTTTAAGAAAAATATTTCCTTATACATTCTATCAAAGTAATGTTAAATTCAAAATAGGGTTTAGGTTAAATTCAGGTTAAATCCGGGCTGTCGGCCATAGCTTTGGGGAACACAAGGGTTATTTCGGTTCCGTTCCCCGGAGAACTTTCAAGGGAAATCCTTGCCTTGTGGTATGCCGCCCCGTGCTTTACGATGGAAAGCCCCAGACCCGTTCCCCCGATTTCCTTGGAATGGCTTTTGTCAACCCGGTAAAACCGTTCAAAAACCCGACCTTGGCTGGCTTTGGGTATGCCAATGCCGTTGTCCTTAACCGAAGCATAGACAAAGGCGGTGTCGGAGGACACATTAATGTTCACATAACCACCGGGACGGTTGTATTTTATACCGTTGTCACAGAGATTATATATCATTTCCTCAAGGATCTGGGAATTCCCCTTGACAAAAGCGGTTTCCCCCGTAAGGTTAAGGCTGATTTTCTGTGTTTTGGCAACACCGTCAAGACGGTCTGCCACATCCTTTGCGATTTCGTAAAGGTCAATCTCCCCTTCGTCATAGGGGATTTCCCCTTCATCCAGCTGGGAAAGGCGTATTATGTCGTTTACCAGAGTTACAAGCCGCCTTGCTTCCCGGTAAATGTTGTCGGCAAAATGGGCTGTGTCCTTTTCGGTGGTTATTCCGCTTTTTATAAGCTCGGCAAAGCCGGAAATTGAGGTTAGGGGTGTTTTAAGCTCATGGGACACGTTGGTGGTGAATTCCCGCCGCAGTTTTTCCCGTTCGTCCTTTTCGGTTTCGTCGATGATTACAATCACCGCCCCCTCCACATTGTCGTCAAACAGCAAAGGAGTGGCGTGGAGGGTGTAATAGTTTTCGTCGGTGCGTATGGTGTCAAAGCATTTTTTCCCCGAAAGGGAGGTGCGTATGGTTTCCCTGAAGTTGTCGCTTTTGTTAAGCTGCAGCACGTTTTTAGGCAGTTCGATAACTCCCAGCATATTCATTGCCGCCTGATTGCAGGAAAGAATGTCCGCCCGGCGGCTTATTATGATTATGCCGTCGCTCATGTTGGTGGTTATGGCGTCGAATTCAATCTGCTTTACCCTTAACTCCTCCGCCTGCTTTGATATCAGACGATTATCGGCCACCAGACGGGAAACCACCGGCTTCATTTCCTCATAGGTTTTAGATATTTCCGGCTTTGACAAATCCAAACCCGTTACGGGCAAAACCGCCTTTTTGGATACGATTACGGCAAGAAGCAGCGACAAAGCCAGGGCTATAACCGTCACCCAGACGACTGCCGACAGATAATCGGGGTTAATCCCGAAGGCGTAGGCTTCCTCCGAAACCCTTATAACCGTATTGTCCTCAAGCTTAACGGCGTAATAAACGAAGGGCTTTGACAGGGTGTCGGAAAACCTTTTCGAATAGCCTGTTCCCTTTGACAAAGCTTCGGTTACTTCTTCTCTGTTTTTATGGTTTTCCCCCTGGGAAATGTCTGTTTTATTATCATACAAAACGGTTCCCTCGCCGGTAATCCAGGTAATGCGGAAGTCGGCGTCTTTTATGCTTTGCAGATATCCGATCCCCTTTTGCCTTACGCCTTCGGCGACAAATACCGCGTTTTGGGAAAGGTAGTTTTTTTGATTATCGGTATTATACCGGTGACCGATTACCAGGATTACCGTCACCGAAAACACCAGTATAAAAAGAACTGTAAAAAAAATGCTTTTGAAAATAAGCTTTCTCATAAAAACACCAATACCCCGATTTAGGGTTAATTTTCCGGTTCGCCGGAAATTTTATAACCTGCTCCCCTGACCGTTTCGATTATATTTGCGTATTTACCCAGCTTCTGCCGCAAGGTGCGGACATGAACGTCGACGGTGCGGTTTTCCCCGTCAAAGTCGTAGCTCCATACTTCCCGTAAAATTTTATCCCGGCTCAGCACGTTTCCCCGGTGGGAAAACAAAAAGCTTATAAGCTCGAATTCCTTAAAGGTCAACGCCACCTTAACCCCGTCTGCTGTAACGGTGCGGGAGGGGATATTTACCGTAAGTCCCCCGGCTTTATAAACTATACCTTCACTGTCGGTGGACACGGTCTGGCTCCGTCTTAACACCGCCTTTACCCGGGCTATAAGCTCCATAACCCCGAAGGGCTTGGTGATATAGTCGTCGGCGCCCCGGTCGAGGGCCTTTACCTTGTCGAATTCGCTGGATTTGACCGTAAGCATTATTACCGGGATTTTTTCGGTCTGGGGCATAAGGCGGAGCTTTGTTAGCACCGAAATCCCGTCCTCCTCCGGCAGCATTACGTCAAGGAGTATAAGTTCCGGCAGCTTTTCACTTAATGCCCTCCAAAAAGCCTTTGGGGTTTCAAAACCGATAGCCGAAAGGCCGGTTTTGTTAAGGGAATAGCAGACCAGTTCCCTTATGCTTTCGTCGTCTTCAAGAAGATAAATCATATTAAATCAACCCTGCTTTAATAATTATAAGGTTAACAAGCCGAATTTATTATTCAACTGACAAATAATGTTTTCCTAATCAATTATAACGGCATAATCCCTTCAAGTCAAGGCAGCGGGACAAACAATATTTCAATGAAAACCGTTGACAAAATAAACATAAAGTGATATCATATGAACGAACAAACATATGAATGTGCATTCATATGATTAAGGAAGGAATAAGTATGCCCCATAACCATGAAGAAATACTTAACAGGGTTAAAAAGGTTTTCCCCGCCGAAAATTCCCTTTCGGGACTTGCGGACTTGTTTAAAATCTTCGGCGACACCACCAGGATAAAAATAATGTACTCCCTGCTTGACGGGGAAATGTGCGTCTGTGCCATTGCCGAGCTTATCGGAATGACCCAGTCGGCGGTATCTCATCAGTTAAGAGTGCTTAAGAACGCCAAACTGGTTTCAAACCGGCGGGAAGGGAAGACTGTCTATTATTTCCTTTCCGACGACCATGTTAAAACCATCGTGGCACAGGGCTTTGACCATCTTATTGAGGAATCGGGTAAGCATCATGGATAAAGAACAAAGGAGCGTACTATACAGAATAATTATATCGGCGTTGCTTTTTATTGCCGCCTTCCTTATTCCGGTTTCGGGCATTTTAGAATTCGCCCTGTTTGCTTTGCCCTACCTCTTAATCGGGGGCGATGTGCTGTGGGGAGCGGCAAAGAACGTTTTGAAGGGGGAAATTTTTGACGAAAAGTTTTTAATGTCGATAGCCACCCTCGGAGCCTTTGCCATAAAGGAATACCCCGAAGCGGTGGCGGTTATGCTGTTTTATCAGCTGGGGGAGCTGTTTCAGGACATTGCGGTGGGAAAAAGCCGGAAATCCATTTCCTCTTTGTTAAACATCCGCCCCGACTATGCGGTGGTGTATGAAGGGGGGATTGAAAAGCGGGTTTCCCCCAAGGAGGTCAAAACCGGGGATATCATCATTGTAAGCCCCGGAGAAAAGGTCCCCCTTGACGGGGAAATAATCGAAGGATTTACTTCTGTAAACACCTCCGCCCTTACCGGTGAAAGCCTGCCGGCGGACAAAATGCCGGGGGATAAGGTGAAAAGCGGCTTTGTCAACCTTACGGGACTGATTAAGGTAAGGGTTGAAGCCCTCTATGAGGAATCCACGGTTTCAAAGATATTAAATCTGGTGGAAAAGGCCTCGGGCCGGAAGGCAAAGGCGGAAAATTTTATAACAAAATTTTCCCGCTACTATACCCCCTGTGTGCTGTACGCCGCCATTCTTATTGCGGTTTTACCTCCATTGTGGTTCAATGATCCCTTTATGGTTTGGATAAACCGGGCGCTGGTGTTTTTGGTGGTGTCCTGCCCCTGCGCTTTGGTGGTGTCGGTGCCCTTGTCCTTTTTCGCCGGTATAGGGGGAGCCTCCCGAAAGGGAATACTCATAAAGGGGTCAAATCACCTTGAAACGCTTTCCAAAGTCAAAGCCTTTGCCTTTGATAAAACCGGAACCCTGACAAAAGGCAGTTTTATCGTAAACGCGGTGCATCCTTCCGAAATACCGGAAAGCGAACTTTTGGAAATCGCCGCCGCAGCCGAAAGCTATTCCAGCCACCCTGCGGCGGAGCCCATAATAAAGGCTTACGGCAATGTCATTGACAAAACCCGTATCGAAAAGACAACGGTTTTTGCGGGAATGGGACTTTCTGCGGTGATTGACGGCAGAACCTATTATGTGGGGAACACCCGGCTTATGGATCTGGCAAAGGCGAAATGGCGTCCCTGCCATATAAGCGGCACCATCATCCATATATCCGAAGACGACGAGTATTTGGGGCATATAGTCATTAACGACCAGATTAAGCCCGATGCGTCGGACACAATTGCAAAACTTAAGGAAAAGGGGATAAACAGCACTCTAATGCTGACCGGCGATGCCTGGCATACCGCTAAGGAAATTGCCGACAAAGCGGGGATAGAGAACATACGGGCGGAACTTCTGCCTGACCAGAAGGTGGAAGCCCTGGAGGAACTGCTGTCGGAAGGGATAACCACAGCTTATGTGGGGGACGGGATAAACGATGCTCCCGTCCTGGCAAGGGCGGACGTGGGGATTTCCATGGGGGCGATAGCCAGCGATGCCGCCATCGAATCGGCGGATGTTGTCATAATGGACGACAGCCTTTCCAAACTTCCCCTTACGGTGAACATCTCCCGCAAGACCATGAAAATCGTAAGACAGAATATAATCCTTTCCCTTGGGGCAAAGGGGATAATCCTTTTGCTTGGAATACTGGGGATAGCAAATATGTGGATTGCGGTTATAGGTGACGTAGGGGTTATGATTATAGCCACCCTGAATGCAATAAGAGCCTTAAAGACATGAATTAAAAAATCAACCCCCCTGCCGGTAAAACAGGGGGGTTATGTATTTCGTTTAATTCAGGTTTTCCTTAAAGAAGTTGTTTAACGTTTCCACATCGCTTTCAAACTTGTCTGCGTACTGACCGTAGGTGGAGGCGAATTTGCCGGTAACCTTGCCCTGAATAAGTATCTGGAGCATTCCGTTTACGTCCACCGACCCGCCTTCCAGCTTGCCTATCTGGAAGATTGCCCCCAGTTCGCAGCCCCGGGCGGAAAAGATAAGGTCAAGCATTGATTCGGATTCCTCACGGGTTAACTTCTGGTTTTTAAGCATTCTTTCATAATAGTTGTAGGACAGGGAGTTGGGATATTCCTTCCAGGAATAATAGCCCATGACGTCAAGGACTGCTGCCGCAAATTCGGCGGTATCCTCGTCGCAGTTGGCGGCAATGCCGTAGGCGTTGGTAACCCAGGTGTTTATAAGGGAATAATAGTCGTCCTGGTCTTCGGAAAGTTTGGGAACGGGGAGTATTCCGAAGGTGTCTTCCATATCGAATATCGATGCTGAATTGATGCCGCCGGAATAAAACAGGCAGCGGCCTTCCTGAAATGCCTCCTGCAGGAGTACCATCGGGGTGCTGGAAACATTGAAATAATCGTTACCGGAAATATAGGATTCGTCGAACATAAGGGTTAACACCTTGTCAACGGTATCAACGGCGGCGGGGGTGTTAAGGGTAAGCATGGGATAGCCTTCCGGATCGGGGGACAAAACCCTGACCCCGGCACCGTACAGCATGGCGTACATATCGTCATACTGGCCTGCCCAGCCGAACTGGTCTTTGTAATCCATTCCCTCGGGTGCTTCCGAGTCAATGCAGAGATTCTTGGAATACTGTAAAGCGGCGTCGATGGTCCATTTGCCGTCGACGGCAAGGGGGATGGGGTCTTCAAGGTTCATTCTGTCAAAGAGACTGTAGTTGTAGTAAACGCAGGGGGTGGAGTTTTTATGGTTAAAGCCTATGTCCCCCAATGTGAAGTACAGCTGGTCGGCGATGGTTACGCTTTTGTTGAAGGACTGTTCCCACCAGGGGTTTGTCATGTTTATGTTGCTTAGGCTGTTCAGGTCGTAAAGGTTGTTTCCCATTGCCAGCGTGCCGCAGTCGTAAAGGCAGACGGATATAACCTGAAAGGATTCACTGTCGCTGGTTTGTATGTAGTTGTATATTTTGGTTAACGTATCACTGCCGTACCTTCCCGCACTTTTGTAATACACTTCCTTGACGGTTACTCCGAGCCTTTCGTATAAAAGGTCGTTTCTCGCTTTAATCGCATCGTTTACGGTGGCGGAGAGGGTTTCTTCCTCCATTTCCTCGTTATACACGAATTCGGAAATGGGGTCGGTGCCTACACCGGTGGTGAAGAAGGTAATGGTCATTCCGTCATAGTCGTTTCCCGTGTAGATATCCGGGTTGTTCAGATGGTCTTTGGAACTTTCTTCGCTGGTTTCATCGGTTGTTTCTCCCGGTTCGGAGGTGGCGGAAGACTGGCTTTCCGAAACCGCCTTTGATTCGTCGCCGGGTTCTTTGGCACAGGCTACAAAGGCCATGAGAATCAAAAACAGGCCGAGAACTAATGCTAATACCTTTTTCATTACGTTTAACCTCCAGAATTATAATAGGTGTTTCCTTAAATATAACATAAGTAACAATCCAAATCAATAGTTTTGTTGCCAATGTGTAGAATTCTTGTATTAAAAACCGCCTGTCCTAAAATCAGACAGGCGGCTAAAACTATTTATTCATTAATACTTAGTTTGCTTCCACTTGATTACAAACAGCACTCCGCCCCCCACTATGGCGATGGCGATTATTATTATTGAGATAATAAGTCCCGCTTTTGAGGAGCCTTCGTCGTTAAGCAGGGCAAAACGGACTTCAATGACGGTGTCGGACTTGATTTCGACTTCGTATTCGCTGCCGCTTATATTGATTTTGTTCCCGTTTACGGTTATTCTTAAAATCTTGTACCCTTCGTTGGGGGTTGCGGTGAAGGTGAATTTCTCCCCTTCCGCCACATTGAAGGTACCGGTGGGATTAACGGTGCCGTTTTCCCCGCCGCTTACGGTGACCTTATAGGTACTGGCGGTGGTGGCATCGGCTATAAACACCAGTTCCTTGGAATCCTTCAACGTAATGCTTACATAACCGTTCTGATCGCAGGAAATGCTTTCGTCAGCCCTTACGATGGTTCTCATATTTATGTCGTAGGTATAATAGGCAACCGGTTTTCCCGCAAAGTCGTTACCTAAATAAACCTTGGCGGTGGAAGCCTTGGGGAATATATCGTCTAACTTAATCACGGTAAAGACGGATGAGGAATACTGGGGGTTTAAGGATATGGTGTTGGAAATGGCGGTATAGTTGGGGGAAGCGCTGTCCTTTTTGGCGGCAAAGTCAATCTGAAGATAAGCGGTGCCGAAGGATTCGGTGGCCACAAAGGAAACCTCAAAATTATTGGCTTTTACTATTATTGTCCTGCCGATACAATCTGCCCTTATTTTTTCAATAACCGCCTTGTCCACAATGGTGTCGGTTGAAAGATCTATTGTTATGGAAGTGGTTGTCCAGTTAATATCGTCAACGTTTATAATACCGTCGTTGGCGGTGGACTTTAGCTTGAAGAAGGCTTTGATTATATGGTCGGCGGTTATGGCATTAAAGGTGTAGGTACCGTCGATGAGGGAAACGTCGATTCCGTCAACGGTCACATAATCGATTTCATACCCTTCGTCGGGGGTTATGGTATAGACAACGTTATCCCCCTGATAAACCTTGTATTCCCCGGAGGGGCTTATGCTGCCGTGCTCCCCGGATTCGGCTTTGATGGTGTATTCGGTAAGCACTTCACCGTCCTGGGCGAAGGTTACCACTATGGTATGGTTGGTAACCACATTTTCAAAGGTAAAGCTGTTGTCCTTAAGTTCTCCCCCGTCCTTATCCGAATAGACGGTTTCCTGGTCAACCTTTACCGAATAAATTTTATAGTTCATATCCGGGGTGAACACAAAGGTTATGTTATTCCCGTATTCCACGGAAACCCGGTTGTTGACAATATCGTACCCTACGGCAGAAATGGTGCCTCCCCCCTGGGCGGTAACCACTGCGGTTATGCGGAATACCCGCTTTTTAAAGGTAACGCTTATAACCGTATCTTCGTTCGGGGTCAGGGTAACCGTATTGGTATCGCTTATCTGGGCGGGATTCCCGTTTATCGTTACCTGGTCTATTTCATAACCAGTGTCGGGAGTTATGAGGATTGTTAAGGGGGTTCCCTTTTCAACGGATATTTCGCCCCCTTCGTATTCCGTAAATACGGCGGTTCCGTTAGTTTTTCCCCCTCCGTCGGGGGTTATGGAAAGATTTACGTTAACGTCCACCGAAGTGGAAATAAACACTGCCGTAACTGTTATATTTTCATAAACCTTAACCGAATGGGTGTTTTGGGTAAGCTCGGTTTCGACGTTGTTGATTATAATGCTTTGAAGGGCGTATCCTTCCGCGGGAGTGAGGGTGAAGGTTACGGTGTCCCCCATTTTGGGGTTGGGTATGTCAACGGTAATGGTTCCCCCCTCAGGCTGGGTAATGGTTATGTTTTTCGGGGTTATATCGAAAATAAGCACGAGGGTGCCGTTGGCGTTTATGCCCTGGGTGGTTACGGTATTGTTTTTGTTGTCCACGGTTGCTTCTATGGGTTCACCGCCGTCGGGGGTGAAGAAGGCGGAGGACATCTGAATATCCGAACCGTCATTCATCGAAAACTCAAGGGCAACGGCGGTACCGGATAAAATACTCAGGCTGTCCGCAACAACTTCACCGTTTGACTTTAACTGTACTTCCACCGGAGGCTGGCTGCCGAATCGGCATTCGATTTTAACCGTTTTTAAGCTGATTTTATTGAAATTGACGTTTAAGACGTAATCTTCGGTCATGGTTATCCTAAGAACCCCGTTTTCGGGCATAACGTCAATCCCGTTAAGTTCCACAAAGTTTATATCGGCATTTTCATCGGGGGTTATGGTGACAACGGCGGTATCGCCGTAGTTGAAGGCGTATGTTGACTTACCGTTTGAATATTCAAACCCCACAAAGCCCTTTGCCACATCTATTACCCCGTCGTCCGGGTCATTAAAGGAAAGATAGCGCTTTTCCTGTACCGGCTGGGAGGACTCATTTGAGGATTCTTCTGCCGATGAATCTTCCTCCGACGAATCTTCCGCCGATGATTCAAGAGTGGTGTCGGCGGAGGATTCCGTGGAGGGAAGGTCCTCCGAGGAAGTATCCTCTGCAATCGCATAAGGCATAATAAGGGAAACCACAAGGGAAAGCACTATCGCAAAAGCGGTTATTTTCAAAACTTTTTTCATTCGGTATGTATCCTCCGTTTATTCTTCTTTTTGACCGATTGCGGCTTTGTAAACGTCGTCCAGTTCGGTCACGGATTCGCCGTAGCATATGTACAGCATATTATCATCTTTTAATAAGCCGATATATAAACCGTCGCAGCCATAAATCTCATCAAGCAGGGATATGACAAGGGATTGCTTGTAGCCGATCTCTTCTAAGCCGGTAATGTATTTTTCATACTCATCCTTTGAAACGTCGGATAGGTAAATGCAGCCGCAGTCGCCCTCTTCGCTTATAAAGGAGTATTCGGTGGCTCCGCCTTTGAATTTGGGAACGTGGGCTCCGTTTCCGGTTTCGGGCCAGTCAAGGGATTTGCCGAAGCCGTATTCCCGCCAAAGGCTGTCGGCAATGTCTTTTATAACGTCCTTTCCGACTTCGCTCCAGGCTGTGTCCAGCTTGTCTTTCAGATCCCCCGCCCCCGCCTTGTCCAACAAGTCCGAGAACACGGAGCAGGAAACAAGGCAAAGACAGGAAAAGGCGAGGAGAATACAAAGGATTTTCTTTTGCATATCTTAACTCCCGGACTATTGACTATTTTTTTTATTTCTGATATACTGAACTCTGCCTTTATTAAGGAAAAAAGGGTTTGCTTTTGCCAATTTACTGTTTATATTATACTCATTCTTTATAACAAAGCAATAAAATTGTATTAAATTATTGTAATAAATTCGCCGTAAACTGCCGTAAGTAGAGGAAAGGAACATTTTTTTATATGGCTGAAAAGAAATTTGTGGAAGAAATAACCTCCATGGAAGAGGATTTTGCGAAATGGTACACCGATATATGTAAAAAGGCGGAACTTATCGAATATACCAGCATTAAGGGGTGTATGGTGCTTCGTCCCTACGGCTATGCCATCTGGGAAAATATTCAGAAAATACTTGACACCCGCTTTAAGGAACTGGGACACGAAAACGTGTGTATGCCCATGTTTATTTCCGAATCCCTCCTTCAGAAGGAAAAGGACCATGTAAAGGGCTTTGCGCCGGAGGTGGCGTGGATAACCCACGGCGGCGGGGAAAAGCTGGAAGAAAGGCTTTGCGTCCGCCCCACCAGCGAAACATTGTTCTGCGAACACTATGCCAATACGGTTCATTCCTATCGGGACCTCCCCAAGCTGTACAACCAATGGGTTTCGGTGGTAAGGTGGGAAAAAACCACCCGCCCCTTCCTCCGCACCCGGGAATTCTGGTGGCAGGAGGGTCACACCATCCATGCCACCGCCGAGGAAGCTATGGAAGAAACCCGGAGAATGCTTGACGTTTACGCCGACTTCTGCGAAAACTCCCTTGCCATTCCCGTTATAAAGGGGAGAAAAACCGAATCCGACAAATTTGCCGGCGCGGAAGCCACCTATGCCATAGAGGCGTTAATGCACGACGGAAAAGCCCTGCAGGCGGGCACCAGCCATTATTTCGGCGACGGCTTTGCAAGGGCCTTCGATATAACCTATACCAGCAAGGACAACCAGAAGGTTTATCCCTTCCAGACTTCCTGGGGGGTTTCCACCCGCTTAATCGGCGGCATAATAATGACCCACGGGGACAACAACGGTCTTGTACTGCCTCCGGCTGTGGCTCCCGTTCAGGTGGTTATAATCCCCGTCGCCCAGCATAAGGCGGGGGTGCTTGAAAAGTGCAGGGAATTGGTTAAGCAACTTTCCGCCTTCCGGGTAAAGCTTGACGACAGCGACAATTCCGCCGGCTGGAAGTTTGCCGAATATGAAATGAAAGGTGTCCCCGTAAGAATCGAACTGGGTCCCCGGGATATCGAAAACAACAACTGCGTTATGGTAACCCGACACAACGGCAAAAAAGAGGTTGTTTCCCTTGAAAATATTGAAAAAACTCTTGAGCTCAAGCTTAAGGAGGTGCGGGACGGCCTTTACGAAAAGGCAAGGGAAAACCGGGAAAAGCGTACCTATGTCTGCCGTAGCATGGAGGAAATAACCGCCTGCCTTGCTCAAATGGGCGACGGCTTTGTAAAGGCCATGTGGTGCGGCAGGGAGGAATGCGAGGACAAGGTTAAGGAAGTCACCGGCGTTTCCTCAAGATGCATTCCCGACAGTCAGGAGCATTTTGACGACCGCTGCGTCTGCTGCGGCCGGAAGGCGGAATATATGCTTTACTGGGGGAAAGCCTATTAAGCAAAAGATGGTTTTTCAAAGGGAACCGGTATGAAGAAAGTTACTGCCCTAATTATGGTTATAGTCCTGGTAACGCTGCTTTTTGTGCCCGTCGGCAAAGCAGCCGGTGAAAAATTTGCCTTTTCCCTTTCTTCCGCCAGGGTACCCGCCGGTAATGAATGCCCCGTCACCCTTTCCGTCGACGCCAACCCCGGTATGGCTTCCGGGGTGTTGAACATAGTTTACGATTATACCAAAGTGGCCTTTGCCCGGTATGAAAAGGCCGGAAATTTTTCGGCGGATGTCATATCGGTGGTGGATAATAAGTACGGACAGGTAAGGTTTGCTTTTTTATCTTCAAGAGGCCTTATGAAGGACGTCGGAAAGGCTATTACGTTGTATTTTACCTTAGTTTCCGGCACCCAGGGCGAATCGGAAATTTCGATAAAAGTCCTCCCCAATTCCATATATGACGGGGAATACAGCCCGTCAGGCTATACCTGCCAAAACGCTACCGCAACCTTTTTTGAAGTCCCCTTCTGGGTGGGGGAAAATTCCCCCTACAATCTGGATATAGAAAACAGGCTTATAACCGGAGTGCTCCCATCCACAACGCCCCAGGCTTTTTCAGGCAATTTCGGGGGAAGTTTCAGCCTTGTTTCAAACACTGTTTTTATCGCTACCGGGAATTACATAGAAGCGGGGAGCGAAAAGTACTATATAGTCATCAAAGGCGACATATACGGCGACGGCATTGTGGGGGTAATGGATTATATTTCCCTTCGGCTGTACCTGTTGGGAATACAAACTCTTTCGCCGGTCAGTCTTTTGGCATGCGACGCCGATTCCAACGGGTCGGTGTCGGTGACCGACTATATTTCCATAAGGCTGCATATTTTAGGCATAAACGATTTATTCCGATAAAAATAAGTTAATATGAACATCCCCGGATATATTGTATTGTGCATTTTTGCCACTTGACATTTCGAACATTTGTGCTATAATAAAAGTGTAAGGAAATTTCCGGAATTTTTAGCTTTATTTTGTAAAAAAACGCCGTTTGCCCTTTGGCAGGCGGCGTAAAAAAACCCTTAAAAAACGAACATATGTTCGCTTTATTGGCAACAAATGGAGGTTAAAATGGACTACACCGAACGTGCGATAGATCTGCTCAGGAACAGAAACCAGCTTATAAACGCAAACGCCACCCTTGCGGAGGAACTGGAAATGCTGGAAAGCGAAAAATATTCCGCAAAACATTCGGCCGTTTCCGACACAACGGTGGCAAGGGACGGCGGCAGCCGTTATGAGGAGCATCTTATAAATATTATCTCAATGATAGACCACACCGTGTTCAGGAAAAAAACGGTGGAACGGCAGCTTAAAATGATTGAAAACGGCCTTTCGGTGCTTGAAGATTATGAAAGGGACCTGCTGGAAGTCTTTTATATTAAAAACATAAAGTCCGCCCCGGAGGTTGTTTCGAAAAAATATTTCAAGGAACGTTCCCAGATCTATGCCGACCGGAAAAAAGCCCTAATCAAATTCACCCGCGGCATATTCGGTATAGTGCATCTGTAAAATCCGTTTCGCAAAGACCGAAGGGGACAGCCCTTTCCTTCCAGCGGAATAATTTGTTTTCCTCCTGTTTATAAGGGTAATGGTTGTCCGAACCCAAAAAGAATTTCGCCCCGCCTTTTTTGGCGTTTCTGAAAAATCTTGCATAGGAACAGTCTTCCGCCCCCTCCTCGGGATAGACAAAGGCGGCGGAGGTGTTGAATTCGAGAAAAACCCCCTTGTCGGCAGCTAACCTGCCGCAGTATTCAAACTCCTTATCGGTTATGTAGGATAAAATTTCCTCCGCCTCGTCGTATTTCTTTCCGCAGGGGCAGAAGGGATGGGCGATTCCGAAAACACAGTCGATGTCCCTGTGATTAAGTAATGAAACAAAGCTTTCATATAAGAACCTTCCGTGCTTTTCGGGGGTGTCGCAACATTCCGGAAGGACGAACCCCGACATATGGGTGTGGGAATGGGGGATGATTATATAATCAAACTTTTTCATGGTTTCCCGCCTTGCCCCCAGCAGACCGCCGGCAAACTCCCCTTCGGCGCCGAAGACCACCTTTACTTTGCGGTTTTCCGGCGCTTTCCTTTCCAGAAGGCGTTCATAATTCTGACTTGCATAAAAACTGATGGGGTTTCCCAAACCCCTGTCCCAGGCATGGTCGGAAAAGCCGATGAGGAACAGCCCTTCCTCGTCGGCGTTTTTTATATAGGTTTCAATATCCGCATCCCTTTTTGCGCAAAGGGAAAGATTTGTATGGCAGTGAAGGTCGTGAAGTTTCATAATAATACCTCTTTTTTCGTTTATAAGGCAATTATAGACCGTTTATGCTCCTTATTCAAGATAAATCTTGACATTTTTCAAAGGCGAATGTACAATATATACAATATATTGTGGGTTCCATACTTTGAAAGGATGGTGTATTGTGGGGGGCATGCATGACAAGCACAGGCAAAGGCTTAAGGAACGATATTTATTCGGAGGGTATGATTCCCTGGAGCCCCATGTAGTCCTTGAGCTCTTGCTGGGGTATTCCATCCCCCGCAGGGATACCAACCCCCAAGCCCATGCTCTTATGGATAAATTCGGAAATATCCGGGGGGTGCTTGACGCCGGCATTGAAGAACTGGTTTCAATAAATGGAATAACAAAGCATTCCGCCATTTTGTTAAGGCTTTGCGGCGACATTTCAAGACGGTATGCCTTCGAGGAGTCTAAAAACAATATTTATTTCAAAACATTAAAGGATGCTGTGGAATTCATTATCCCCCTTTTCAGGGAACAGGAGGTGGAGGCGGTGTGGCTGTTCTGCCTTTCGGGAAACATGCGTCTTAAAGCCTACCGGAAAATCCATGAAGGTGACCTTAACACCGCCAGATTCAGAATAAGGGATATTACCGAAACCGCCTTCCGCACCGATTCTCCAAAGGTTGTGCTTGCCCACAACCATCCGGGGGGTTCCTGCATACCCTCCTCCACCGATATCGACACCACCAGGAGGATAAGGGACTCCCTTGCCTCCAACTCCGTGGAGCTGGTGGAACACTTCGTTATCGGCGGGGGAAACTATACCCCCATAGTTGCCTGTACCGAAGGACTCCCGGGGGGAAGATTCCGTAATGAAAGTTTTTAAAAGGGGTATATATTGTGTATGGAAAGAATTGCAGAATTTCAAAAAGTGTCGGAAAAAATCTGCGGCATAAAACCCGATAAAATAATACTCCCGGTCCGTGCCACCGCCGGCTCCGCCGGTTATGATTTCAGGACCCCGGCTGATATAAACCTTAATCCCGGTGAAGGTATTTCCGTCCCCACGGGGGTAAGGGTCAAAATGGAAAGGGGATGGGTTTTGCTTATATTTCCCCGTTCCTCCCTGGGATTCAAATACCGCCTTCGGCTGGACAACACCGTGGGCGTCATAGACAGCGACTATTATTATTCCGAAAATGAAGGCCATATTATCGTAAAGCTTACCAACTGCGGCGACAAGGTGCTTACCCTTCCCAAAGGAGCGGCCTTCTGCCAGGGGGTGTTCGTTCCCTTCGGCATAACACACGACGACAATACCCGGACCCTCCGGGACGGAGGATTCGGTTCCACCGGGCTATAATAAGCCGAAATGCCATAAATATAGATTTGGAGGTATATATATGCTGTGTCCCGCCTGTTCCCATCCGGAAAGCAAAGTCATAGACTCCCGCCGTTCCGCCGATGGTACCACAATCCGCCGGAGAAGGGAATGTCTCGGCTGCCATAAAAGATTCACCACCTATGAAATAATCGAAACCGCCCCCCTGGTGGTGGTAAAGAAGGATAAATCAAGGGAACCCTTTGACCGAAACAAAATCCTGTCTTCGGTTATCCGCGCCTGCGACAAGCGGCAGGTCACCCGGGCGGAAATGGAAAACCTGGTTTCGGAAATCGAATCAAGGCTTCAGAATTCCCTGAGGGGGGAGGTATCCTCCGCCGAAATCGGGGAAATGGTAATGGACAAGCTGAAGGCCCTGGACGAAGTGGCCTATGTCCGTTTTGCTTCGGTTTACCGGCAGTTCAAGGACATAAACGCCTTTATGGAGGAACTCAAAAGACTGCTCGGGGAAAGATAAAAACCGTTGCTGTTAAATTACGGGGTTAAGTTCAATGATACAGAATTTTGAAATAAGAAACATGACCTGCGCCGCCTGCGTCGCCACGGTAACAAGAGCCGTGGAACAGCTTAAGGGGGTTAAAAAGGCGGAAGTCCGCCTTATATCCGGCGACATGACGGTGGAATACGACGAAGAAAGATTGGACGAAGGCCAGATAATTAAAGCCGTCGAAAGAGCAGGCTACGGCATTGTCCTTCAGGAAACCGACCGTTCCCGGCGGGAAAGGGAACGCCGGGAGGCCATAAACAATAATCTTAAAAGCTTAAGACAAAGGTTTTTCGTTTCGGCAATTCTGCTTGTGCCTCTGCTTTATGTTTCCATGGGGGAAATGATAGGGATTCCCCTGCTGTGGTGGCTTGTCCACGGCAGCTACGGCAACATAATAGTACAATCGGTATTAACCCTTGCCATCTGCATAATCAACTATAAATATTTCACCAACGGCTTTAAGCTGCTTTTCAGACTTCATCCCAACATGGATTCCCTTGTGGCGTTAGGCTGTACCGCCTCGGTGGTTTATTCGGTGTTTATGCTGTTTCATGATATGCATGAAATGCTTTACTTTGAATCCGCCGCCACCATCCTAACCCTGGTTACTTTGGGTAAATTCCTTGAAGCCAGGTCAAAGAGGTCAACCAACACCGCGGTAACCAGGCTCCTTGACCTTTCCCCCAAAACCGTAACCGTAAAGCGGGGGGAAAAGTATGAGGAAATAAAGGCCGAAGAGCTTGTAAAGGGCGATATCATATATGTTAAATCCGGCGAATCCCTTGCCGCCGACGGAGTTATAGTGTCGGGGAAAACCGAACTTGACGTTTCCGCCATAACCGGCGAAAGCATACCCGTTTTTAGAACGGCGGGGGACCGGGTGCTTACCTCCTCGAAAAACATTTCCGGAGCCTTTGAATATAAAGCCGAAAAGGTGGGGGAGGACACCATTCTTGCCGAAATTGTCCGACTTGTGGAGCAGGCGGGGAACTCAAAGCCCCCCATCGCCAGGCTTGTGGATAAAATTTCCCTGTATTTCGTCCCCGCCGTTATAGGCGTTTCCCTTGTTACGGCGATAATCTGGCTGATTTCAGGCAACAGTTCCGCCGCCTTTATAAATTCGGTGTCGGTGCTGGTTATCTCCTGTCCCTGCGCCTTAGGGCTCGCCACCCCCATTTCGGTTATGGCGGGTGCCGGCAGGGGGGCGGAATTAGGGGTGCTTTTCAAATCCGCGGAGGCTATTGAAACCCTCGGCAAATGCGACACCGTTGTTATAGATAAGACCGGCACCATAACCGAAGGCAAACCGGTGGTTTCGGGCTGGAAGACCGCCAAATTCACCGAAAATCAGCTGTTTTCGGTGGCAGCTTGCCTGGAAAAGGTGTCAACCCACCCACTGGCTGCGGCGGTAACGGCTAAAGCGGACGAAATGGGTATAACACCGCCGACAGGGGAGGATGTGGTCTATGTCCCCGGCAAGGGGGCGGCAGGCTTTATCGAAGGGGAATACTGCGTTGCGGGGAACAGGGATTTTCTTACGGAAAACGGAATAGAAATCCCCGATGATTTCAACCCCGAAACCGGGAAAACCCCCATCTATGTTTCCTATGGGGATGATTTTTTAGGAGTAATAGAAACTAAAGACAATTTAAGGACAAATTCAAAAGCGGCGATAGATTCCCTTAAAACTAAAATGAGGGTGATTATGGTTACCGGCGACAGCGAAAGTCCGGCGGCCGCCTTGGCAAAGGAACTTGGTATTGACTATAAAGCCGGCGTCCTCCCGGGAGGAAAGGGAGAGGTTGTTTCCGGGTTACGCAGTGAGGGAAAAAGGGTTATAATGATAGGCGACGGCATTAACGACGCCCCCGCCTTAAGCTCCGCCGATGTGGGTATTGCCATAGGGGCGGGAACCTATGTGGCCATCGATTCCGCCGACGTGGTGCTTTCAAAGAACGATTTGGCCTCCGCCGGCACCGCAGTCAGACTGTCAAAAGCGGTTATGAGGAATATAAAGGAAAACCTGTTCTGGGCTTTGATTTACAACTGTATTGGCATTCCCCTTGCCTCCGGGCTGTTTACCTTTGCGGGATTAACCCTCACCCCCGTCTATGCCGCCGCAGCCATGTCTTTGTCCTCCGTATGCGTAACGTTAAACGCCTTAAGGCTTAAAAGGTTCAAGTAACCGTTGACAATAGCTGAAGGATATGCTAATATATTAAAGGATACGGGGGAGACACCCATAACAAAAAACGAATATCCTTAAAATTTAATACTTTGCTCTGAAAGCGGGAGGGGAAGACACCCATGGCAAAAAATATTACCGTTGTAGATGAGCAGGGCAGACAATACGGCGCGACCTGGCCTAAAAGGGCATATGGTCTTGTAAAAAAAGGCAGGGCACGCTTCACAGACGAAAATACCATCTGCCTTGCGTGTCCGCCGGATAAAATTACGGAGGACATATTAATGAATGACATTATAAACGAAAAGAATGCTATTCCCACGGAAGATACAGTTATCCCGTCCTTAAAGAAGGACGATATTACGGTAGAATATATCCTTTCTCAGATTGAAGGAATAAGAAAGGATAACGAATATCTAAATACAGTTATAGCAAAACTCGCCCAATCAGAGGATATTTCTATTCCCGACCTTCCCCACACTATGGGTGAATCCTTAGGTATTGTTACCAAAGCGGAAGGATTCAGAGATATAGTCCGTTGCCGGGAAACCACCAACCAGAAGCTCATTGAGTTTTATGAAAAGGTGTATAACGACATCAAGCCGATAAACCCCAATTCAGCAAAGGATTTGGTTGTTGAAATGATACGGGCGACAAATCCAGGCGCCGAAGTTCCCGACTATGTGGGACTTTTGAATACCTTAAACAATCTTTAAAGCATAAAGTAATTTCAAGTTACAAAAATCCGCCTGAAAAGGCGGATTTTTATAAACA
Organism: Clostridiales bacterium UBA1389; assembly: GCA_002305335.1. Lineage (GTDB taxonomy): Bacteria > Bacillota > Clostridia > Oscillospirales > CAG-382 > UBA1206. The sequence goes on along the minus strand of DBQR01000034.1, from coordinate 44,959 downwards.
AACATGCTATGGTAAACAGTGCTTTTATACGGAACAGTATTATTCCGAGCCGGACCCCGTTAACCCATTCAGGAAGAGGAGTTATAAGTGAAAAATCTATTGTTTTTGGCAGTTTTTCTGCTTTGTTTAGCTTTAGCCGGCTGCGGACACAGCCATGATTATTCGGCGGAAACAGTTGAACCCGACTGTACCGGACAGGGCTACACCTTCTACCGCTGTGCCTGCGGCGACGAGTATAGGGATAATTATACCGAACCTCTGGGGCATGATTACATTGAAACCGAGGTTAATGAACCCACTTGCGAAAAGGAGGGTTCGACCCTTTATGTCTGCTCCCGTTGCGGCGACAGCTACACCGAAGCGATTAATATGAAAGCTCATGATTTTGAAAAGCTGGAATACAATGTCCGCAAGGTGGGGGTAAAATATACCTTAAACTATACGGGTTATTGTAAAAACTGCAAAAAGAATATCAAGGGTAATACGGCTGTCTTCTCCTTCGGCCTTGACACCACCCTGGGACAGGACTATGAGATAGACGCTTCGCTGAAGGGCGGAAGCATAGATGTAGTGCTGCAAAACAATATTCTGACGCTGATGGCGACCCCGGACGAATTTTTCAGCTTCAAGTGCTGGAGTGACGGGAACGCCGATTACAATCGCACAATAAAAGTCGAAGATGCCGTATCATTAAACGCTGTTTTTGAATTCGAGCATTATAATATGCCGGTGCTTAACATTGATACCGGGGGAAAAGAAGTGGTGACCCTTGAAAATTATATAGACTGTACCGTTACCCTTACCAACTGTGATGAAAAGTTTGAACTTGACGGCCTTCGGGCAGGTATCCGTGTCCGGGGGAACGCTTCCGCCAACTATGGCAATGAGGAATGGATAAGGGTTAATAAGGTACACTATCGGCTTAAATTTGATTCAAGGACTTCGGTGCTGGGTATAAACAACGGGGCTAAATGCAAAAGCTGGGTGCTTTTAAGGGGCGACACCCACTTTATAAAAGAGCCAATATCCTTTATGATGGGTAAAAAACTCCTTGACGGTCAATATTTTGTTTCCGACTACACCTATGTGGATGTTTATCTTGATTACAAATATATGGGTGTGTATATCATCTGCGACCAGATTCAGATAGACCCCTACCGCATTGACATTGACGAGCTGGAAGACGGGGAAACAAGGCTTAAAACAGGCTATCTCATTGAAATAGATAACTATTACTCAAAAGAACCCTATCATTTCCTTGTCGATTACGACAACATCAGTCTAACCGATATGTATGGGGTAACCCGCAGGGCCGCAAGGGCGGGCTATTCGATAAAATACGATTATCTGTCAAACCAACAGCTTAATTTTGTAAGTGACTATATTTCAAATGTGTATAGGATTGTTTATAAAGCCATCTGGGAGGGGAAATATTATAAATTCGACGATAATTACAAGCTTGTCCCCGCCCCCGAATTCAAAAGCTCAAAAGAGGCCGTGGCAAACGTAATGGATATAGATTCGCTGGTGGGAATGTATATCCTTCATGAACTCTGCGAGGAACGGGACGTGGGGATAGGCAGCTTCTATATGTATGTGGACTTTACCGCCGAAAAACCTCTGCTGACCTTTTGCGCTCCCTGGGACTTTTCCTGGGCCTTCGGTGACGATACGGGCTTTAGGTATGACAGGTTTTCCACCTCCGCATGGCAGCCGGAGGAGTTTATAAGGTCGGCCGGCAACCGGTCGTCCACCTGGTTTATAACCCTTTATCATGCCGACTGGTTCGTGGATAAGGTTAAGGAAAAATGGACAAAAGCGGTTGACAGCGGCTGGTTTGACGGGATGTTTGAGGAAATGACAGGGATTTCCGATGCCTATGAGCCGGAATTCAATAAAAATAATTACCGCTGGAACAGCGGTGACCAAAGGTATAGTTCCGAACGTATCGCCGACTGGCTTGAAAAGCGTATAGACTGGCTGAACACCCAGTGGTACATCCGGAACGGGAATTAAATATCAATATGTAAAAAGACGGCGTACGCCGTCTTTTTATACTTAATTTCAGTATATTATAAAACATAAAATATAATCCCGATTGCCTGCAACAGGCTGCCTATGTTGACGAAGATATGGAACACCGAATGGAAATACCTGACCTTCCTTCCTATGCCGTACAGTACAGCGCCGATAGTGTAGGATATACCCCCCGCCAGCACCCATATAAAGCCGTTATAGGTCAATGCCTGTATGGCGGGTTTGATGGTAAAGATAATCATCCAGCCCATTATTATATAGCAGATCATTGAAAACACCTTATACTTTTTAAGGTCGATGGCCGTCAGGGTGGCGGCAAGGGCGGCAAGCCCCCACTGGACGCCAAAGACAACCCACGCCACCACCGGGTTATGAGGTCTTATCCCCACCAGCAGTATGGGGGTATAAGTACCGGCGATAAGCATATAAATGGTACAGTGGTCAATAATCTGCATTACCCGCTTTCCCGTATTCAGCTTCAAACCGTGATAAACGCTGGACACGGTGTAAAGGGCAACCATCGAAAAACCGTATATTACGGAGGACACTATAGACCAGGGGTTTTTGCTTAATGCCGAAACCACGGTACATAAAATAAAAATAATAACCCCTACTCCTCCCCCCACGATATGGGTGACCATGTTCATTATCTCCTCACCGCGGGTGTATACCGGCATTTTCCTGTTCTTAAGGGGTGTTCTTTCCATGTTTTCAGCCTTTCATAAGTAAGTACCACCATTATACTATTCCTTCGGATAAAAACAAGGGCTATCCCTTTATATATTTCTAAAGGTTTTATTAAAATGAAAAATTTTAAGGATGTTTTATTAATTAATCTTGACAAAACTATAAATTGCCTATATAATTGTAAAGCAAAGCTGTAAATGCAGAAAAAAACAAAAATTATAGAAAGGAATGTAATCATGAAAAAACTACTGGCAATTTCTTTGTCTTTATGCCTTATTGCGGGTATTGTCTTCTCCCTGGCGTTAGGCGCCACGGCCGAAGCAGGTCCCGACATTGACGATTATGTTACCGACGGACTGGTGGCGTTTTATGACGCTACATATCATTCCGAAGACGGCAACACCTGGTACGATGCCTCCGGCAACAACAAAGACATCGACCTTTCGACCTACGACAAAACCAAAAACTACTTTGACGACGCAAAGGGAGTTTTTGTAAACACCGCCACCAAGGTAAACTTCGATTCCTCCATTGCGGACGTTATAACCTCATCCAAGTTTACAACCGAAATGGTGGTTAAAGACACCGAGGTTTTAGGCACAACCTGGGGCACCTACCTGAACTGCGCCTCTGACGACTATTCCCTGTTTATACGCCTGGGCTCCCCCATTTACGTCGAGTTCAAATGCGGTTCAAACTGGGACCGTCCCAAGGAAGAAGTTGCGTCCAAAGACGCCTTCAAAGACTGCACCGTTACGGTAACCTATGATAAAGACGCAGGTATGGCGAAAATATACATAAACGGCGAATTATATGCCGAAAAAGCCAATACCGCTGTATTGAACGGCACCACCTTCTTCTTCGGACATGATGATGTTCAAAAATCCCACAACACAGAATTCGCCGGCTTCAGGTTCTATGACAGAGCCCTCACCGCAGAGGAAGTAGCTCAGAACTATGCCGCCGACAACGGGTCTGACCTTCCCATCGACCTCTCCGACGAAACCTCCGAAGAAACCTCCCAGGCCCCCGTTTCCGGCTTCGGTGAAAACATCGCCGGCGGCAAGACCTACACCACTACGGGCGTAACCCCCCGTGGCGACGGCTGGGACGATGCCGGCACCAAGCTTACCGACGGAGTTAAGGTTCGTGACAACTCCGGCGGCACATCAATCGCAGGCCTGAAGGGCACCAATGTAGAAGTGGTATTAGACCTTGGGGAAGAAAAGGAAATTTCCGGCTTCATGGCGGACGCTTTCGGCAACTCCCCCTGGGGAATTCAGAGCCCCACCAATATCACCGTCGAATTCCTTTACTCCAGCGACGGACAGGATTTCACCTCTGCAGGCACCGTTAACGGCGCGGATCTTACTCCCGTATTTAGTGAGGAAAACGGATGGGAAATCTATGAATTCGTAAAAGCCGAAGAATGCGAAGCAAGATACATAAAGGTTATCTACACCCAGCCGGGTACCGTTGACAGCCATCTCTGGATTTCCGAAATCGAAGTTTACGCTCCCGCTGAAGAAGTTGCAGAATCCTCCCAGGTTGAGGAAACCTCCGAAACCAGCAGCGGCGGCTCCACCCCCACCGGGGACAGCGGATTAATAGCCCTTTCCATAATAGCCGTTCTCACCCTTGCCGGTGTTGTGGTTATTAAAAGAAAATAAAACCTGATACATTAAGCCGCCGGAATTTTCCGGCGGCTTTTTCTATTCACAAAAACTGCTTAGAATCCCAATTATTTTATTAAAGAATATTGACAAAACTGTTACCGTATTCTATAATGAAACAAGAAAGCAGACTTTTAATATTATTTAATGAAAGGAAGAGGGAAAATGTTTTCGTTTCCAAAAGCAAGCAAGGTAATTTCGGTAATTTTGGTGCTTTGTCTTGCAGCAGGTATGATGTATGCCTTTACTTTAACCGCCACGGCGGATAATTTGTATTCGGTAACGGATATCTGCGACTACACCATAACCATTCAGAACGTGGGGTTAAGCCATTACAGGGACGGAGAAGGGGAAGAAAAGCTGTTTGACGGGATAATCCCCACCACCGAAGACCTTGACGATGCGGTTGAGCAGGCAATCGCGGAGGGAGCTGATGAATCCCTTAGGGGCTGGTTCCAATGGAAAGGCTGGATAGGAATCCATTCCACCGGTACCGATGCTTATAAGGTAAACTCCGCCGTTGACGTAAACTTTGCCTTTACCGAAGAAGTTAATCTCAAAAAACTGGTTGTCCACTGCGCCGCCATGGTTAAGGGTAACGTATGGATACCCTCCAATTATCAGATTTTCTTAAGCAATGACGGGGTTGTCTGGGAACCCACACCGATTATAGAACAGCCCACCGAATACAACAACGGCACCGCCATAAACAATATCAATGCCTTTGACGATACCATCATTGAACTTGAAGAGGCGGTCACAACCCAATACTTCAAGCTGGTGGCAAACGGAGTGGGCTGCTGGTGGTTCTGCTCGGAAGTTGAAATTTTTGCCGAGGACGATTCTTTGATAATAATCGAAGATTCCTCCGATGAAACCACCGCCGAATCCACTGCGGAGACAACCTCCGAAGCTGCCACAAGCTCAGAAGAAACAAAGCCGGTTGCCGGTGAAAAGATCAATGTAGCCAAGGACAAAACCTACACCGTGACCGAGACCACCCCCCGCAACGATACCCGGGACGACACCGAACTGAAAAAGCTTACCGACGGAATTAAGGTGCGGGACACCTCCGGCGGTGCCGATATTGCGGGTTATCTTACCAAACACTTGGAAGTGGTTATCGACCTTGAGGAAACCACTGCGATTTCCGGCTTTTTCGCCGATGCGCTGGGATATACGCCCTGGGGTATTTCAAGCCCCACTACCTATACGGTTGAATTCCTGTATTCTGACGACGGCGCGGACTTCACCTCCGCCGGAACGGTAAAGGGGGAGGACCTGGAACCCGCCTACGGCGACGAAACCACCTGGGTTGCCTATGAATTCATTAAAGACTTTGAATGTGAAGCAAGGTATGTAAAGGTTATCTATGACATACCCGAAGACCAAAACGGACATCTCTGGATTACCGAACTCGAGGTTTATTCCACCGTTATCGAAGATGAAGAACCCGAAACCTCCGAAACCAGCGGTACCACCCCCACCGGGGACAAGGGATTTGTGGCTCTTTCCATAATCGCCCTAATTTCCCTTGCGGGTGTTGCGGTAATCAAAAGAAAGTAATATAATTCCATAACAAAAAGACCGCGCCGTAAGCGCGGTCTTTCTATTTTGATACATCAGGGGGTATTTCCGGAATCGTACTTGAACAAGGGGGTGTAGTTATCGCCGGAATTATCGGCTGAACCGTCCCCGCTTTTATCTTCATAGCAGGGGCATTCGATTTCCACATAATCTTCCTTGAAGAATTTGTAGTCGGGTTTGATTTTCTTTTTCCTGATGATTATCATATAAACTATAAAAATTATTATTCCGCCTAAGGTGATTATTGCTCCTTCGGTCAGACCGGGGTTGCGGTAGGTGAATTTGATAACGTATCTCCCGTCCTCAGCGCCGGAACATTCCACCGCCATAAAGCCGTAGGTAACCTTTCTAACCTCAACCTCTTTGCCGTTTACCGTGGCAGACCAGCCGCCGCCGAAGACCTTCCAGCCGGATTCATAGGGGACGGTGAACATTACCACATTGTCTTTCTCCATGGTTATTTCGGCGGTGAAGGAGTAGCTGTCGTATTCGAATTTGTCGCAGGTGGAGTTTTGCCGTTCTAAAACCGATTTCACATAGGTGGTTACGTTTGCCGGCTCGGTGGCGATCTGATTGGGGGTCAGGTCGTCGCCTTTTTTGTTTTTTCCGTTATAAATCGCCTCGGTCATGAACTGGGAATAATAATCCCTGTCCTCGTCCGGAACCACAAGATACTTGCAGAGGAATAAATGGCGGTCCTTCTTGTATATTCGTTCGAATTCCGTTTCGGTTATAAAGGTGTCATAGTAAAAGCCGGGCTCTATATAGTAATCGTTTTGGAATATCTCATAATTGTTCTGGGTGTCCACATGTTCAAAGGAAAGCCCGTCGTAGATGAAGGTATAATTCCTGTTGTTTAAATAGGCGGGGTTGCTTGCCGAGGTGACATGTTTGTAGCCCGATGAGGTGCGGATAAAGGAATACTTGACCGAAAGAAAACCTAAAAGGCCGTATTTGTCATAGGTTGCCCGGCTTGCCACGTTGCGGGTTACCCCGACTTTGCCGTAAAATTCCATAAGGGAGGGGGGAACCACCGTATGGAAGCATTCCACCGAGGGTATTTCCCACGAAATCCCTAAATTGTCGTGAACGTTGGTGTAAACCATTTTTTCGGCGGAACCGATTTTATTATTTCCGTCTTCGTCCTTTTCTTTATAGAACTTTTTAACCATCAGACCCCCGTCTTTATCGTCGGGGGTGCGAAAAAAGTTTATTCTGAAGAAGTCGTCGTCATCGATTACCACATCGCCGCCTACCGCCTCTTTATAAATCCGTGCGGTGTCGCCGGAATGCTCAAGTCCGCAGTAGAGATGGACAACCCCGTAAACCACTATGGAAACGCAGACAAACCCTAATATCACATTTGAAAAATATTTGGTTTTCCTGAAGCGTTTTATTACAAAGAACAGTACCGCCATACAGACGACCGCAATCCCGATGGAAATCCAGAGCCTTGCCGAAAAGGGAGCCCGCCCTAAGGAATAGTCGGCCTTGGAATCCTTCCCCAACAGGCTTTTAAACCATAACAGCCCGCAGTAGGTGGATATGATGATAATAGGTATGGTGTTTACGGTGATTCCGAAATTCCAGTCGGTGCGTTCGTCCTCAAGGGCGATTATGGTTACCACCACCGCCATAAGGACGAGCATGTATATCCATCTTGCATAATAGTTGGAGTTGAAATTATAGAAGGAGGAATTAAGGATGGGCACAAGGGAAAAGCCCATAAGCACAAACACAAACCAGCCTAAGGAGGACTTCAGCCTTGATTTTATATAGGCAAAGGCTCCGGCAAGACCGAATACGGGAAGCCAGGCGGCGTTTGACGACCAGCGTGTGCCGTGGCCGTAAAAGAAATTAACCCTTGATGGTATGTCCGGCGGGAAGAAATAGGACTGAAGGATATGCCCGTATCTTTCAAAGTAGGTTTTGCCGTCGTTAAGATAAACCAGCATACTTTTTGTGGAGGAAAAGGAATAATCCACCCGGTAGTTGTCCACCACCCCAAGACAGGCGGGTATAAACAGCACCGAACCCAGAAACACCCCGAGCACCGCCTCGAAGGCAAGCAAAAGGAAGCTTTTAAGATTGATCCTGAAGGATTTCTGAAGGCAGCGGACAAAGAAATAGAGTATGCAGAACACCACCTGCCCGTAGAACATAAAATAGTTGCACATGGCGTTCAGCGCTACCGCTATGGCAAAGACGCCCCTCCGGTTGTTCTGAACAAGTTCCTCCATGCCTATAAGCAGCAAGGGGAATAAAGCCACAACCTCTTGGAACTGGTTAAAGAATACGTTGTAAACCTGAAAACCGCAGAAGGCGTAAAGGAGAGAACCGATTACCGCATAATTTTTATTTTTTACGAACCGCTTGAGATATGCAAAGGCGATAACCGCCGCAGCCACGTATTTGATAACGTACATGGGACCCATTAGGTAGGGTGTCCAGGCGGAGGGGAACAGGCATAATATCCAGAAGAAGGGGGAACCTAACATATAATATGAATAGCTGCCTATGAAGTTGCTCCCCAAATCGGTGTTCCAGTCCCAGCCCAAGTTGCCGCTTCTCACCATCTCCACACAGTGGCGGTAAAAGGGAATCTGCTGGACATTGTAGTCGCCGTAGTAAAAAAAGATAAAACTTTTTGAATTCAGAAACAGTTCCCTGAACATAAAGGGAAAAATCAAAAGAGTACCTAAAATAAGGGATATATATGCCACCTGCTTATAGTAATAAAGGGGATCGTTAAGCAGCTCAAGCTCTTCTTTATGGGCTATTTTAAAGAATTTCACTTTGGCTTTATCCTTCCTTTCGCTGTTTTGCTACCTAAAAGCGAACGCTGTGAACAACCCTATAATACCCTCAAAATGCAAATTTGTCAATAAAAAGTGTTGCAAAACCCCTTACATGGTGATAGAATAGACACGGTATAACTGTAAAATGTCTTACCTATCAAACACTTTCCCTTTGAAAAGGAGTATGAAAAATGAAAAAGCTGACCTGTTTGATTTTGATACTTTGCTTTGTTTTCGTCTTTATTGCCTGCGCAAATGACGACAACAACGAAAGCAAGGCCGAATCCGCCCCCCAGTCTTCGGAATCCGTTGAGGTTTCGAGCGGGGAATCCTCCGAAGCCAGCGAAGATTCCGAATACCAGGTTTTAGACAAACGCTTTGACGATGTGGTTACCATTTTCGGTAAAAGGGACACCCTTCATACCTATTCCCGCAAGCAGTGGGAATACGATAATGAAATCAAAGGGGAAGCCATCAACGATGCGGTAAACAACAGAAACCAGTGGTTATTGGAAAACTACGGCATAGAAATACAGTATATCGCTTCCTCCTCCACCGATTATTTCATAGACAACGAAGTTATAAAAATGATAAACGCCGGCGGGGGCTATGACGTGGTGTGCGACGGCTTGACCACCATGGCATCCCTTGCGAAAAACGGTTATCTCTATTCCCTGAACGATGCGTCGGAATACCTTGACCTTAGCCATTCCTGGTGGGACAACAGGGTTACGGAAGCCCTTTCCATAGGGGGAAGGGTTTATTATGCGGCGGGGGACATTCTTATAACCGACGACGAATATACCTACTGCCTGCTTTTCTGCAAGGACCTTATCGACAGGAACCTTGTTTCCAGCGACTTCGGCGGACGCAGTCTGTATGAAGTGGTGAAGGACGGGGACTGGACCTACGACAAGCTGTTTGCCGCCGCCAAGAAGTGCGCCGCCATAACCTCCGGCGGTACCGCCATGACCCTTGACGACACCTGGGGGTATGTGGGGGATATTGGCTGCCTTCAGATAATGATGGCAGGGGGAAGCTATGTCATGGCGGAAAAGAATAACGACGATATCCCAACCCTTAATGTGGCAAGCGAAACGGCAATGAATTTGTTTGACACCCTGATAGGCTATATGAACGACGGCAGCTATTCCAAGTTCACCGAACGTTTCGGCGTTGAAGGTTATTACGGCGTTGCCGAAAAGATGTTTGCCGAAGGCAGAATTGCCTTTTACAATGTTAAGCTTGCCTCCCTTACCACAATCCTGAACAACACCGAAACGGAAGTTGCCATAGGCGTTCTCCCCATGCCCAAAGCCTCCGACGACCAGGATAACTACTTCAACTCCGCAGCCCCCCTTCATTTCTCCTGCATAGGGATTCCCAATTCGGTTGAGGAAGAACGGCTTGACACGGTATGCGCCGCCCTTGAAGCCTTGGGCTATTTAGGACAGCAGCAGCTTACCAAGGCATATATCGAAACCACCCTGAAAATCAAGCGGGCGGACCAAACCGAAGACGCGGATATGATCGACCTTATCCTTACCACAAGGTGCTTCGACCTTGCCGTGGTTTACAACTGGGGCGGGCTTAATTCCTTCTTCAATAAGTTCGCTGGCGCCACAAATACCGACTTCAAATCCTCCTGGGATACGATTTCAGGGCAGGCGCAATCCGACATGGAAGACACAATAGCCGCCTTCTTAGGCAATGAACAGTAAATAAAGCGTATAAAAAGTCCCGGTCAGCCGGGACTTTTTTAATACAGCCAGTAAACGATTGAAGATGCCTTTGTTAATTTCAGCTTGCTTTGAAGGTTTTCGGACCTTTCGTTCCCTGAAACAACCTGCCCGTAGGGAATCAGTCCTTTTTCAAGGAATCTGCCTATTATAAAACATTCCAGCTCATGGCCGTAACCCTTCCCTTGGTATTCCGGCAGGACACCCAGAAGCCCCATGCTCCCTTCAAGATGGCTCCCCACAAAGCCCACAAAATTATTATTGCCGTCACGGGCGGCATAAAGATTTCCCGTATCCCTTATTTTCCATAACTCTTCGTCGGAAAGCTTGTCGTAATTTTTTCGTATGACATACATTTCCTCATCGGTGGGGAAGGATATTTCAAGGCGTTTTTCATATTCCGGAGGTTTTTGTCCGGTATAGACATACTGAATGCATTCCATGGCATGATTAAGGTTAAAGCGTTTCATAAGCCAGCTTACAAAGTCACCGCCAACCAGCTGAATAAGGTCGCAGTCCAAATTGTCAAACCATTTCCTGGTGTTTTCGTTGTACCTTGCCGAAAGCATATGGGCTTCTCCCAGACAATCATACAGTAATACCCCCTGGCTGTCGGCTTTTATAATTTCCCCGCTTTTCCGGTTGATAACCTGAATCAGACTGCAGTTGGAAAGGAAATCACGATTTAAATAATCCAGAGCCTTCTGAGTAACCCTCATTTGAAAAATCCTGCTTTTATTTCTTACTTATATATGTATCTTACGGCAACAAGCCGTTTTCCGCCGATTATAAGCTCCTTGGTATCCCCGTTAAAATAAAACCCGTTTTTTTCATAGAAATCCCGGGCGGGCAGGTTATCCTCCAGCACCCAGAGGAAGACTTTTTTATAATTCATTTCAGCCAGGGAATCCATTGTGGCTTTAAGCAGGCGGGTGCCTATCCCCCGCCGGTAGTATTTTGGCAGAAGATATATGGAAATTATCTCCCCCCAGCCAGAATATTTCTTTTCCCTTGAGGGGGCGTAGGTGGCGGTTCCCACGATGTGTTCCCCGTCGCTGGCAATCCAGAGGTTACCGAGTTCCCCCGATATCATGGGAACCCAGCGGTTGTCCTCCAGCTTGTCAAGATAATCCTGGGGGACAATGCCCTTATAGGCCTCCCGCCAGCTTTCGGCATAGACCTTGCTTATATCCTCGACACTGTCGGTTTTCGAAAAACGGCGTATTTCCATGTCTTCCCCTCCCTTTAGGATAAAAAATTATAACATATTATATTTTCGTTTTCAACAATTTGCTTTGGTTTATTAAGTAATTTCGGAAAGAATTTCCACCCCTTTGTCAAGGCGGGACATATCGATACCCGAATAGTTTATAATAAGCATCGACCTTTTGCTCTCATCCGGCGTATTGCAGTACTGGGAAAGGCAGGATATATTTATCCCCCTTTCCCTTGCTTTTTTTATGATTTCCCCGTCGGGAAGGATTGTTTTCAGCTTTAAGATAAAATGAAGTCCGGAATTTTCCTCAAGGATTGCCGCCCGGCTGCCGAGGGGGGAGGCTTTGATTTTCTGAATGATAATATCCCTTTTGGTTTTGTATGCCTTCCGCATCCGGTTTATATGTCGTTCAAAATAACCTCCCTTTATAAATTCCGCCAGGGCGTACTGCTCGATCCCCGAAACCGTACAGGAATAAAAGCCCAATATTTTACGGTATTTTTCCGAGAGCCCTTCGGGGAGAACCATATAGCTTATGCGAAGGGAGGGGGAAATGGTTTTGGAAAAGGTGTTTATATATATGACCCTCCCCCGGGTGTCGATACTCTCGAGAGTGGGTATGGGTTTTCCCGTAAACCTGAACTCGCTGTCGTAGTCGTCCTCGATAATATATCTGCCCTCCGCCGAATAGGCCCAGTTTAGAATTTCCCACCTTCTGAAAACCGGCATTACAATCCCCGTGGGGAAGTGGTGGGAGGGGGAAATATGCGCGATATCGGAACCGCTTTCCCTTAATTTTTCAAAGGAAAGCCCGTAACCGTCAAGGGGGATGAATCTGCATTCCACCCCTTCGCTTTTATAGATGGCGGAAATTTTCCCGTAACCGGGGTCCTCCACGGCATAAATTTTATCCTTCCCCAACAGCTTTACCAGCAGTCCGTAAAGATACTCGGTTCCCGCCCCGATAATTATCCTTTCCGGGGAGACCTCCATCCCCCTGAAGCGGCGCAAAAGAGAGGAAATTGCCTCCCGAAAAGCGGTCACTCCTTGGTTGGGGAGCTTTTTTAAGGTTTCTCCTCCGTATTCCCCAAGTACCCTCCTGATTACCCCCGACCATACCGAAAAGGGGAACTCTTCGGAACTGATGCTGTTGTCCCTAAAGTCGATAAAAAATTCCTCCCGCGTCTTAGCCGCTTGTGATTTTACCGGCATCCTTTTCATAACGGGGTAAATATTTATAATATCATGGGCAAAATAACCGCTTTTGGGCTTTGTGTAAATATAGCCCTCCGACACCAGCTGGCTGTAAGCGTTCTGCACCGTCAGAACGCTTATTTTAAGGTGTTCCGCAAGACTCCGCTTAGAGGGCAGCTTTTCGTTGGGTTTTATTACCCCCTTTTCAATATCCTCCTTTATGCATCCGTAAAGATGGATATATAATGGTATGCCTTTTCTGTTTTCCATATCGTATGTCAGCATAAAATCCCCAATCTGGTATTATTAAATTATTGAAAAATGGATATTTATTTAATACCATAATCCAATTATAATAAACTGACAAAAAAAGTAAAGGGGTAATTAAAATGACAAACGAAAGATATGAACTTAATAAACAGCTTGCCCAGATGTTAAAGGGCGGAGTTATAATGGACGTTACCACCCCCGAACAGGCGAAAATCGCCGAAAAAGCGGGGGCCTGCGCCGTTATGGCGCTGGAGCGAATCCCTGCCGATATAAGAGCCGCCGGGGGTGTCGCCCGTATGAGCGACCCCAAGCTTATAAAGGCCATTCAGACGGCGGTGTCTATTCCGGTTATGGCAAAATGCCGCATAGGCCACTTTGCCGAAGCCCAGATACTTGAGGCGCTGGAGATAGACTATATCGACGAAAGCGAGGTTTTATCCCCCGCCGACGATGTCTATCACATTGACAAAACCAGATTTCAGGTTCCCTTTGTCTGCGGCGCAAGGGATTTGGGTGAGGCCTTAAGGCGGATAAACGAAGGGGCTTCCATGATACGCACCAAAGGGGAGCCGGGCACCGGCGACGTAGTCCAGGCGGTAAGGCATATGCGGCTTATGCAGGCGGAAATACGGCGGATAAAATCCATGAATGAAGACGAACTGTATGAGGTGGCAAAGACCCTTCGGGTTCCCTTCCATCTTGTACGGTACATTCACGAAAACGGCAAACTCCCGGTGGTAAATTTTGCGGCGGGGGGCGTGGCAACCCCGGCGGACGCGTCGTTGATGATGCAGCTTGGCGCAGAGGGGGTGTTCGTTGGTTCGGGTATTTTCAAGTCGGGAAATCCGGAAAAGCGGGCGGCGGCGATAGTAAAAGCGGTGGCAAACTATACCGACGCAAAACTTATTGCCGAACTTTCCAAAGACCTCGGTGAAGCCATGGTGGGGATTAACGAAAGCGAAATAAAGCTGCTCATGGCGGAACGGGGTCAATAATGAAAATCGGAATCCTTGCTGTTCAGGGAGCATTTATCGAACACGAACAGGTTTTATCGAAATTAGGTATTGAATATTTTGAAATAAGACAAAAAAGTCATCTCGAAAACCCTCCCGACGGTATAATTCTACCCGGCGGGGAATCCACGGTAATGGGAAAGCTTGCCTGTGAACTTGAAATCACTCAAAAGCTGAAGGAATATATCAAAAGCGGCGTTCCCGTTTTCGGCACCTGTGCCGGGATGATACTCCTTGCAAAGGAAATCGAAGGAGAAAAGAACCATCTGGGGTTAATGGATATAATCGTCCGGCGGAACGCCTACGGCAGACAGCTCGGTTCCTTTGAAACGCTGTCGGATTTTAACGGCAAGCAAATTAAAATGGTATTTATCCGAGCTCCCTATGTGTCCTCTGCTGAGGAAGATGTTGAGGTTTTATCCTCGGTTGACGGAAAGATTGTGGCGGTCAGGCAAAACAACATGCTTGCCACCGCCTTTCACCCCGAACTTACCGACGACACTGCCGTCCATGAGTATTTTATAAGTATGATAAAGGAACATACGGAAGAAGAAAACGCTCCCCTGTAGCAATCATAAACATCTTTTCTTTTCGGAAAAAATAATTGACATAAGTGATTAGCAATAACGGCTTTACTGTTTATTATACCGCAGGTTTTTACCCTGCGGTTTTTTATTTCAAATTATGGTTGAATTGTCAATATTTCTTGACATATTCAAACAAATGTGCGATAATAGCTATGCGTCATAAACAAAAGGGGGGTAAGGGAAATGGATGACAGCGAAAAAATGTGGACCGTCGAAATAACCTTCGATCGTCCCGTTAAGGACCCCCAAAAAGACCTTTCCCAACCCGCCAGAAAGGAGGACCCTCCTCCTGCCCTTTCCGAAAATCAAAGGGGACAATTTACCCTGACCGGCGAAAAAGAAAAGGAGGATTTAAAGAAACTTGCCTTTTTACGCCTGAGGGACACGGTTTTCAACATGAATCAGGGTCCTGTCAACAATACCTTTCTCGAACAGGCAAAGAAGTACGAATATACCGACGCCAAGCCCTCGCCCCCGGTATCCTTTTTATGCTACTGGCCTACCTACGACGTAATGTCAAAGTCCCAGCTTGACTGGTATTTCTACTGGCGGGAACTTGTAAGAAACAAAATCTACCCCCACACCACCCTGTCATATATTTTCCTTTATATTTACGAACTTATAAACGAGGTGGGAATCGAAAGCCCCGAAGACGGCTTAATAAAAATTTGCTCCGTCTGGTCGGCATACCGCAAAACCTACAATTCCCTTGACAGATATCTTAAAAACTGGATTTATGATTATATCGAAATCCATTTCGGACAAACCCTACCCGAAGGGCCGCTGAATCAGATAACCGACAGGGAAATAAAAAAACTTCTCCCCGACGGGATTATTATCGAAAGCATTTTACTTGAAGGGGAGGATTCCCCCGACGCCGGACTTATATACGATTATGTTTTAAAATATTCCTCCTACAACATTGAAAAAAGCAAATTTTTTCAGACCGGCGATCAGGATTTCATCAGGACATACCTTACAGGGGTAATAATCCGCCTTAACGGCTATATGGTTAAAAAAACCCAAAAGGGGATTTTTCAGTCTTATAGCAATCAGGGCACCAAAAGGCGTATGCCCTACCAGAACGCCGTATACCAGGGAAATGTTAAAAGCATTGAATACGGCAGATATTCCTATGGCGAAAATAAAGTTTTTAAGGACTTTTTAGCGGATATAGTTAAATCAGCGGAAAATTCCCTGAGAAAGCTTGTAAACCACAAGGGCAAACTAAAGACGGAACTTAACGCCGAGTATGTCAGATTCATTGATAAATATGTTTCGCAACGGCAAAAAAATGAAATTATCGAAAACCGAAGCCGGGTGGAAATCGACAAAACCAAGGTTAATGAGATTATAGTCCATTCGGATATTATACGGGAAAAACTCCTTTCGGGAATCGAAAGCAACGAAGCCGAGGAGGCGTTTACCCCTCCCGTTATTCCCGTAAGGGAAATAAGGCAAGCCGAAAGCATTGACGCCAGCTTCCCCTCAAGCGGCAGTCAGGCATTTTACGAAAACCTTACCAGTACCCAAAAGGAAATACTGCTTTTTATAAAAGAAAAAAATACCCCCGTAAGCCTTTCGGAACTCACGGGAAAGTTTAACGGGATATTCGTTCAGACCGAAATCGACTTTATAAACGAGGTTTCCCTGGAATATTTGGGGGATATAATAATCCTTTCCGATAATGATTCCTTTACCGTACAGGATATTCTATAAGGAGTGAAATTTTTGAACCAGCTTAACATACCCAAAAGGGTTTCCACCGCGCTGCTTAATTCCTTAGGTTCGGGGGTTACCCCGCGTATAGGGCTTGAATATATTGCGGTGGGGCGGAAAAACGAAATCGAAACCCTGCTTAACGACCTTGCCAATGTATCCGAGGGCGGTTCGGTGTTCCGCCTTGTCGTAGGCCGCTACGGCAGCGGTAAAAGCTTTCTTTTGCAGATTATCCGCAACTATGCCATGGAAAGAAATTACGTGGTTGCGGATGTTGACCTTTCCCCCGAAAGAAAGCTTTGCGGCGGAAAGGGACAGGGGCTTGCCACCTACCGGCAGCTTATGCAGAATATGTCCACAAAAGTCCGCCCCGACGGGGGGGCTCTTTCGGCAATCCTTGAAAGGTGGATTTCCCAGATTCAGCTTTCGGTGGTTGGCGAAACGGGGCTTTCCCCTTCCGACCCTTCAATAAATTCCCATGTGGAAAGCAAGATACTGAAAGTCATTAACGGCATGGACAATTTAGTCCACGGCTTTGACTTTGCCAAGGTTCTTACAACCTACTGGGAAGGGGTTAAAAGCGGGGAAGGAAACCTTAAAACCTCCGCCCTTAAATGGTTCAGGGGGGAATATTCCACCAAAACCGAGGCATTTTCCGAATTAGGGGTCAGAATAATCATCGACGACGACACCTGGTTCGACTATATTAAGCTTATGGCTTCCTTTGTGGTTCAGATCGGCTACGCCGGTTTTATAATGCTTATCGACGAAGGGGTTAATCTTTATAAAATTTCAAACACAATAAACCGGAACAACAATTACGAAAAGCTGTTAACCATGTTTAACGACACCATGCAGGGGAAAAGCAGTAATTTAGGTATTTATCTCTGCGGCACCCCCCAGTTTGTGGAGGATAACCGCCGGGGGCTTTTCAGCTATGAAGCACTGAAAAGCCGTATCGAAAACACCCGCTTTGTAAAAGAGGGTTTAAGGGATATGCAAAGCCCCCTTATTTACCTTGACCGGATAACCGATGAGGAAATATATGTACTGCTGCTTAAGGTGAAAAATCTTCATGAAATCCATTACGGCTATACAAGCAACGTAACCGATGAGGACCTGGTGGAGTTTATGAGGGTAATCCTCCGCCGGATAGGGGCGGACACATTAATCACCCCAAGGGAAATTATAAGGGATTTTATCGGAATTTTAAACATTGTCAAGCAAAACCCCGAAATCACCTTCAAATCCCTTATATCAAAGGATTCCGAATTGTTCAGGACAAATAAAAAGGATTCAGACGACGAGGATACGGAAGACGATTTTTCGGAGTTTGCTTTATGAACAACAGCGTGTTTGAAAGGCTTTCCCCCTTTATAAGGGATTTTATTTACAGAAACAACTGGACGGAACTGAGGGATGTTCAGATCGAAGCCTGCAGGGTGATATTCGACACCGACTGCCACCTGCTTTTAAATTCCGGCACCGCTTCCGGCAAGACCGAAGCGGCCTTCCTACCCGTCCTCACCCTTCTTGACCAGGACCCCCCCGAATCGGTGGGGGTGCTTTACATCGCCCCTTTGAAATCCCTTATCAACGACCAGTTTTTAAGACTTAACGACTTATTGAAAGAGGCTAATATCCCGGTTTTCCACTGGCACGGGGACGTTTCCGCCAGCCACAAGAAGAAGCTTATAAACCGCCCCGCCGGGATTTTACAGATCACCCCCGAATCCCTGGAAAGCCTGCTTATAAACAAAAACCGGGACCTGGTACGGCTTTTCGGCGACCTGAGGTTTATTATCATCGACGAAGTCCACTCCTTTATGGGTACCGACCGGGGAATCCAGGTTATCTGCCAGCTGGAAAGGCTGAACCGCTATATCCGTTCCGACCCCAGACGAATCGGACTGTCCGCCACCTTAGGGGACTACACCAAGGCCGAGGAATGGCTTGCCGCCGGCACCGGCCGGAAGGTGATAACCCCGGCCATAAACGCCTCATCCCAAAAGGTACGCCTTGCGGTGGAGCATTTTTACGACCCCGATGAGGTCAAGAACCCCCAGAGCCGCAATCTACCGGGGGAAGAGCAAAAGGACATAAACAAAGCCTCCCCCTACTGGGAATATATTTACGAAAAAACACTGAATAAAAAGTGCATTATTTTCACAAACATGCGGGATCAGGCGGAATATTCCATAGCCATGATGCGTCAGATAGCCGAAAGCAAAAGCACCCCCGACATTTACCACGTCCACCACGGCTCAATTTCGGCAGCGTTGCGGGAAGATGCCGAAAGCGATATGAAAACCTCCGAAAAGCCGGTGGTTATCGGCGCCACCCTGACCCTTGAAATGGGGATCGACATCGGCCGCCTTGAACGGATCGTTCAGGTGGATGCCCCCAATTCGGTGTCCAGTTTTCTTCAGCGTCTCGGACGTTCGGGGCGGCGGGGAAACCCTTCCGAAATGTGGTTTGTCTGCAGGGAGGAAAAGCCCTCCGGCCTCCCCATACTCCCCCGGCGGATACCCTGGAAGCTGATGCAGGCAATTGCGGTGATTCAGCTTTATATCGAGGAACGCTGGATAGAGCAGCCCAGGGCAGTGAAATACCCACTTAGCATCCTCTACCACCAGACCATGGCAAGCATCGCAGAACTGGGGGAGGCAACCCCCGCCCTTTTAGCAAAGCGGGTTTTGGGTATGGAACTTTTTAATAACATAACCTTTGACGACTACCGGGAACTCCTTTTACACCTTATAAAGCTTGACCATCTTCAGCTTACAAGCGAAAACACCCTTATTTTAGGTCTTAAAGGGGAAAAAATAGTAAACAACTTTAAATTTTACGCCGTTTTCCCTGAGGAGGACGACTTTACCGTTATGGCCGAATCCTCAGCCATAGGCAAAATAGAGGTTCCTCCCCCTCCCGGCGAAAGGCTTACCCTTGCCGGCAGGTCCTGGGAGGTTATGGAGGTGGACATGAAATCCAAGGTGGTCCACGTCAAGCGGATAAAGGGAAAAATAAAAACCTACTGGGGCGGCGGCAATATAAAGACTGACAACCGGGTACTGTGGCGGATGAAGGAGGTTCTGGCAAGCCCGAAAGATTACCCCTATCTTCAAAAGGGGGCAAAATTCCGTATGGACGAAGCCTATTTTTTAGCAAGAAACTCCGGCCTTGACACGTACAACGTCTTTTCACTGGGGGGAAAAACCCTTTGCATTTTCCCCTGGTTAGGCAATGTGGACTATTTCACCGTAATGTATTTAATCAAAAAGCTGTGCGGCTATATGCTAAACATTAAAAGCTTAGGCGGTCAGCCGCCCTATTATATAACCCTGAAAACAGAAGGATTAGTAACCCCCGAAGGCTTTTTAAAGGAATTCACAGAAGCACTGAACACCCCGATAAACATCGAAGAAATGCTTACCGAAGACGATATAATGGAACTTAAGCGCCAATACGAGTATAAAATTCCGAAATTCGATGAATTTATCCCCGCAAATCTGCTTAAAAAGGCAATAGCCGTGGACTATATGAATCTTGACCGGCTCCGCCGGGAGGTATCGGGCTGGAAATGCCAGCCGGAATCTCAAACAGGTGAAGGGTAAAATGAACAGCTTTGACCGTCTTTCGCCTTTTATAAGGGAATACATTTACAAGAACAAATGGGAATCGCTGAACGAAATTCAGAATAAGGCGTGTTCAGCCATTTTCGCAACGGATTCCCATATAATAATTTCGGCGGGGACCGCCTCCGGCAAGACCGAGGCGGCTTTTCTCCCTGCCCTAACCATACTCGAGGAAGAGCAGCCTTCGTCGGTGGGCATTTTATATATCGCCCCCATGAAGGCCCTTTTAAACGACCAGTTTTACCGCCTTGAGGGACTCCTTGCGGAGGCGGACATCCCCGTAACCTGCTGGCACGGGGATATTATGCAGAGCAAAAAGGATAAACTTATCAAAAATCCGAAAGGTGTGCTTCAGATAACCCCCGAATCCCTTGAAAGCATGGTGATAAACAAAAGCCGGGATCTGGTGAGGATTTTCGGGGATTTAAGGTTTATAATCATTGACGAAATTCATTCCTTTATGGGTTCCGACCGGGGAATTCAGGTTATGTGCCTTATTCAAAGACTTCAGAAATACATCCGCACCAAACCCCGCCGCATAGGCCTTTCGGCAACTTTAGGGGACTATGCTGCTGCGGCAAATTATCTAAAGGCCGGCACCGATAACGACTGTGTTGTTATAACGGGGGACAATTCCCCCCGTAAAATCCGCCTTTCCCTTGAACACTACATCGCTCCCATACTTGAAACGGATATGTCCCCCTTTGAGGACGAGGCATGGATTTATCTGTATGAAAAAAGCCTGAATAAAAAATGCATCATCTTTGCAAACGGCAGGGAAACCGCCGACGGGGTTATTGCCAATATGAAATATATGTCGGCAATAAACGGTATGCCGGATATTTACCACGTCCACCACGGCTCGATTGCCGCCGCTTTGCGGGAGGATGCCGAAACCACCATGAAAAATTCCGAAGGTCCCGTGGTTATCGGCGCCACCGTTACCCTTGAAATGGGGATAGATATAGGGGGGCTTGAAAGGGTCATCCAGTTAGGTCCTCCCGTTTCGGTAACCAGCCTTGTCCAGCGTCTTGGCCGTTCGGGACGGCGGGGGAATATACCCGAAATGCTGTTTACCGACTGGGAACAACCGTCGGAAGCAACCTCCCCCGTACCCCATAAAATCCCCTGGCGGATGATTCAGATTATCGCCATGCTCCAGCTTTATCTTGAAGAACGCTGGGTAGAACCGCCTAAAATCCTGAAGTATCCCCTCAGCATACTGTATCACCAGATAATGTCGGCGGTGGCGGAGGCGGGGGAGCTGTCGCTGCCTTCCCTGGCAGGCCGTGTTCTTTCGTTGGAAAACTTTAAAAACATAAGCCTTGACGACTTTTCCGACCTTGTGTTTTCCCTGATAGACCAAAACCACCTTGAAATGACCGAGGAGGGCGGGATAATCATCGGCCTCGAAGGGGAAAAGATAATAAATACCTATAAATTCTATGCCGTATTCCCCGAAGAGGAGGAATGGGCGGTTATGGAAGGGTCGAAAAAGTTAGGCACCATTGAATTTCCCGTTCCCCCTTCAAAATACCTTACGATTGCCGGTGAAACCTGGATAGTCAGAGCCGTTGACAACAACAAACGCCTGGTTTTTGTTGAAAAAACAAAGCGTAAAATTCAGCTTTTATGGATGGGAGACAGAGCCTTAACCCACGACCGGATATTAAAGCGTATGCGTCAGGCACTGTTTGAGGACACCGAATACCCGTATCTCCAGGAAAAAGCCAAAAGCCGCCTGAAAGAAGCAAGGGAGCTGGCAAGGGAATATAACCTTGACACAACGAACATAATCGACCTTGAAAACGGCAAGATATGCCTTATTCCCTGGCTGGGGCATATAAATTTCCATATTGTAAAGGAAATTATAAAAAAATATATGTCAAAAGCCGAAACCGACAAAGACTCCGTCAAGGTCATAGGCGGAATGCGTCCCTATTTCATAACATTGAAAACCGGAATGTCCGCCGGGGAGTTTATCGACAGGATAAAGGAAGTTATCAATTCGGGACTTAAAGCCCAGAACATTCCCGACGAATCCGACATACGCCAGTTTAAAAAGCAGTGCGAATACAAAACCCCCAAATACGATTGCTTTATACCCCAAGACCTTTTAAAAAAGCAGGTTCTGGAAGACTATATAGACCTTGATTACCTCCGTAATGAAATCAACGGCTGGGAATAAAAAATTTTCAAATTAAGCGAACCGGAAGCAGAGTTGTTACGACTAAATAAATGAAAGCGGAAATTACAGGTGATGCTGATGGGTTTTTAGTAAAAGACGGTATTGGGAAAAAGGAATCGCTTATAGAAAAGGCAAAGGAAGATAAAAAGGCCTTTGAAAGCCTTATGAAGGATTATGTTAAAGTCCTTTATAACTATATTTACACCCGTATTCCAAACAGTTCGGACATTGAGGATATCATTCAGGAAACCCTGCTTTCGGCCTGGAAGGGAATAGGTGCTTTCAATTATTCCTCCTCATTCAAGACCTGGCTGTTGGGAATCGCCAACAACAAGATAAACGATTACTTCAGAACCCGTTACCGTCATTCGAATGAAAATCTTGCTACCTTCGAGGATTATCCCGACGAAGCCGACTTTACCGAAGGTTCGGACAAAAAAAGCGACGTTTCAAGGGCCGTCAGTATGTTAAACCCCGGGGAAAAAGAGTTGATTCATCTGATTTTCAATGCGGGGCTTAACTATTCCGAAATTTCAACCCTTACCGGCATTCCCCCGGGCACCATAAAAAGCCGGATGTCGGCCATTAAGGAAAAGCTAAAGAAATACCTTGGGGAGGATTATTATGGATAAACATGACTGCAGTGTAATACTTGAAATACTGCCCGATTATTTAAACAAAAATAATCTTTCAAGGGAAGAAAGGGCAGAGGTGGTAAACCATCTTGCTTTATGCCAAAGTTGCAGGGCTGAAGCGGCCTTTTTAATAAAGCTGAAAGGCATGGCGAAGGTTTTACAGCCGGAAATCCCCGAAGAAATAACCGAAACCGCTTTCAAAAAACTTAAAGAAATCCCCGGCGGGTGCGAACAGGAAAAGGAATTATCCCTTTCCATGGCGTTGGGGATTATAAAAGACACGTTTTTTATAACAAAAAAAGTAGTGAATTTCGCATATCAGAATTTATAGGAGGTTATTATGGCAAACGAAATACCCACCAAGGAAATCGGCGAACTTTTGGATGAAGTATCAACAAAGATTCCAAAACTTCTGACCAGTCTCATGGACACCCTTTATTCGGCGGAAGCCGGCAAAAAAATGGGGGAATCCGTGGGGGGGTTTTACAACGAGCTTGTTAATGCGGGAATCCCCAAGGAGGAAGCCGTAAAAATGGCAAGGGATTATATGCTGTCCATGAAGGATTTAACCCAGTCCTTCAACCAGAGCAAATAAGAAAAATGGAAGGAAAATAAGCCATGAAAAGGGTTTTTCACTGGATAAAGATAATATTTAAGCTTATTTTCCTTCTCCTTGTTGTTATTTTTTTAACCCCCTGGGGATATATCAAGTACCTGATATGCCGGAATTCCTTTAAAAAGCGGCTGAAGCGGCACGGCATACCGAAAGACCAAGTCAAAGACCTGTCAAAAGAACTGAATCCTTTCAGATTATTCAAATACTCCGCATAAGAAAAAAGCGCTTGCATTGCGAGCGCTTTTTTCATTGGTAAATGAGAAAAACCGTAGGGGCGGTTATTATGAGCAGGAAGGTTGATGAAAAAACCTTCTGACTTCCGGGTAAGGTGTCAGCCGAAGGCTGACGGATGAGGGGCAGCGTTGCATATCCGGAAATGATAAAACGGGTAAGAGTGATTAACACTAATAGAATTTTTTCGTCACTGCTTTGCCTTACCGCAGCCCTTTTTACAGTCCGGGCAATAGCCGTAAACATCCAGCTTATGCCCCGAAATAATATAATTCGTCTTTTTTTCAAGGGAACTCTCGTAATCCCCCAGCGGGCAGTAGTCAATGGGGGTAATTTTCCTACACCCCAAGCATATCAGATGGTGCCGGTGGGTAACGGTGTTGTATTCGTACATCGCCCCGCCGGTACCCTCTATGTTAAGCTTTGTAACCAGATTTTTATTGCAGAGTATGTCAAGGGTGCGGTAAACGGTGGAAAAATTTATATTTATGTTCTTATTCAGCATTTCCGTAAAAAGCTGTTCGGCGGTATAGGGCTTTCCGCTTTTCCTCAATATATCGAGAATAACAATGCGGTGCTTTGTTGCCTTAAGCCCCCGCTTTTTCAATTCGTCGCAGAGATTCGGTTTCATTTGCCCGTAACCCTCCTTTTTGCTTTAATGGCTTTTACCCCGTAGGAAGCAAGGGTGGAAACAACCGACAATGTAACGATCACCGCGCCGGATGCGATATCCACTTCATAGGAAATCCAAAGCCCTAAGAAACAGAAGACATTACCCAAAATAATAGCGTATATCATCCGCTTTTTAAGATTGTTCGTAATTGTCGCCGCCGTCGCAGCCGGGGCGGTTAGTAAAGCAAGGGCAAGGATTATCCCCACCACCCTGATTAAAGCCACCACCGTCATGGCGATAAGGATTAACAATAGGTATTCCAAAAGGGTGGTTTTTATTCCTTTGATGTAGGCAAACTCGTCATCGAAAAGATAGGCCTTCCAGTGGTTGAAGAATATAACCACCGCCAGCACCACGATAAGCGTGATTATGCCGGTAAAATAAAGATTTGCCCAGGTTACCGTAAGAATGTTCCCGAAAAGATAGGTACTGGGGTCGGGGGGATACCCCGGCATAAGGGAAAAGAAAATTATCCCCAGCGCCATACCCAATGACCAGAAAAGGCCGATGATTACATCCGACGCCGCCTTCCCCTTACGGTTTATATACCCTATTCCCAATGCCGCCAGTATTGCGAAAACAAAAGCGCCGATTATAGGCTCGAAATCCAGAAGATATCCCAACCCCACTCCCCCGTAGGAGGTGTGAGCGATGCCGCCGGTCATCATGACCAGCTTTTTTTCAATGATTATAACCCCAATAATTCCGCAGACAACCGACACCAGTACCCCGGCAAGGGCGGCTTTCTGCATAAAGGGGTTTTCAAGCAACGCTTCTAACATATATGGTCCTCCCCGTTATGCTCCTTAAGCACCCGGTGGGGAACCCCGTGGGCGATAAGCTCCACCGGACAGCCGTAAAGCTTGTTTACCACTTCGCCTGTCAGTTCCGGTTCTCCGTGGTACACAAGACTTTCGTTAAGGCAGGCGATACGGTTTACCCGGGTTGAAATCGCAAGTAAATCATGGCTTACAAGGATTATTGTCATTTCTTTGTTAAGCTTCGCCAGCAGTTCGTAGATATGCTCCCTTGTCTTGGCGTCCACGCTGGCGGTGGGCTCGTCCAGAAGCAGCAGCCTGGGATTTGAAGCCAAGGCCCGGGCGATAAGCATCCGCTGGAACTGCCCCCCCGAAAGGGAGGAAATCTGCCTTTGGGAAAGGGGGGTAATATCAAGGAGCTCAAGCATTTCCTCCGCCTTTTTTATATCTTCCTTTGAATAGCGGTAGAAGGGGGTTATTTTTGTGCTTGTAAAACCGCTTAACACCACCTCAAACACCGAAATGGGGAACTTCCGGTCAAGCAGGGTGTGCTGGGGAACATAGCCTATTATCCCGTGACTTTCGGAGGGGGGCTTTCCGTATATCAGAACCTCACCGGATGAGGGTCTCACCAGATTAAGGATTGCCTTTAACAAAGTGGACTTTCCACCCCCGTTGGGGCCGATAATGCCTAAAAATTCCCCTTCTCTTACATTAAGGCAGATATTTTCAAGGGCCAGAGTATTGTCGTAATACACCGTAAGATTGTTAACGCTTATGGCAGGCAGGGCGTTTGGAATGTTTCCGGTCATAACTTCTCCTGTTTTTTACCTCATTGATTCGGCGATTTTTTCCGCCATGGTTTTCAGGTTGTCAATGTAATTTCCCGAAAGGGGGGAAAGCATTACCGCCTTTCCGCCTATTTCCTCGGCAAAGGCTTTCGCCCGCAGGGAATCGGTTTCCTCCTGATAAAAGACAACCTTTATTTTTTCTTCCTTTGCCAGATCCGCCATTTCCTTTAAGCGGGAAATGGTGACCTCCTTCCCCTCTTCCTCTAAAGCATACATTGTGATGTCGTATTCGTCAGCAAAATAACCGAAGGCGGGATGGTAGGCGATGAATTTAGGATTTTCAATATCCTTAAATATATTTTTTATCTCATTGTCGAGAACGTCAAGCTGATTTTTGTAATTCTGTGCGTTTTTATTGTAAATTTCCGCATTTTCCGGGTCGATTATGCTTAATTCCCGTAAAATTACGTCAATCATTATTTTAACCCGTTTTGGAGAAAGCCAGATATGGTGGTCCCTTTCCCCCTCCTCAAAGAGCAGTTCGGGGTAGGTTTTGGAAACCTCCTCCTGCAGGGATACAACCTTTACCTTTTCCGGGATATCGGCTACCGAACCTGTATTTTCCGCCGGAACCCCTATCCTAAAGAAAATTTCGGCTTTTTCGAACTTCCGTATAACCATCGGGGAAGGCTCGTAGCTTTCGGGGCTCCCCCCGGGGGGAATGAGGGTTACTATTTCAAAGCTGTCGCCGCATACCGCCTTTACAAATGTGGCCTGGGGCACAATGGTTACGGCAATAATCTTTTTACCGGAATTATTATCCGGATTATTGCCGCAGGAAACACAAAACAACATAAAAACCGCAGAAATCAGCAAAATCAAGCATTTTTTTAATATTTTCATTTCGATTACCGAATATCCCTCCGATGCAAATGCAAATAGTTTGCGTTTGACATTATAAGGGATGTATTTCATTTTGTCAATATAAAAGATGTATATTATGAAATAAAATATAGATTTTGTGCGGGGTATTATCCAATATCCACCTTCTGTAAATTTTTTATTTTGGTATTGAAAAGCGGTCGCTTCTGTGCTATACTAAGCTACAACTGAAATGCGTAATACGGCCATGCTTGCCGGGGAGTTAGCGGTGCCCTGTTGCCTGCAATCCGCTACAGCAGGGGTCAAATGCCGGCAGAGGTCTTTTGTCTGTGTGGCTGCGTCCGGGCAAGGCTGTTGAGAAATGGGTCTTGTGCGATTGCCGCCCGTGAACCATGTCAGGTGAGGAATCAAGCAGCATTAAGCGGAAACGGCAATGTGCCGCAAGGCAGCCTGTTTTGAGGCCGAACCCGGACTACCGCGCGTAGGCGAAGAACAATGCCGGACGCATGGCCGTATTATACATTTCAGTAATATTTTATGGGGTGCGTCGATGTATAAAGCCCTGTACAGAAAATACCGCCCTTTAACCTTCAACGATATGATAGGCCAGGAACACATCCGCCCCGTGCTGATACGCCAGTGCCAGACGGGACGCATTTCCCATGCCTATCTTTTTTGCGGTACAAGGGGAACCGGCAAGACCACCTCAGCAAAGATACTTGCCAAGGCGGTAAACTGCTATTCGCCGGTAGACGGGGAACCCTGCAACAACTGCTTCGCCTGTAAATCAATAGACGACGGTTCCGCCACCGACGTGCTGGAACTTGACGCCGCTTCCAACAACTCGGTTGACGATATCCGGCAGCTTTGCGACGAGCTGGTTTATCCCCCCACCTACCTTAAAAAGCGGGTTTATATAATCGACGAAGTGCATATGCTGTCCTCCTCGGCCTACAACGCCCTTTTGAAAACCCTTGAGGAACCCCCCGAACACGTTATTTTTATTCTTGCCACCACCGAACTGAACAAAATCCCCCCCACCATTCTTTCAAGGTGCCAGAGGTTTGAATTCAGACGGCTTTCGCCGGAGGATATTTCCGAAAGGCTTATGTCGGTATCCGAAAAAGAAGGACTGAAACTTACCGGGGAGGGGGCAATCCTTATTGCCAAGCTTGCCGACGGCTCAATGCGGGACGGTCTATCCCTTCTGGAATCCTGCATCCAGGCCGCCAACGGCGGGGATATAGACAAAGAAATCGTAACCAATCAGCTGGGAATTTCCAAGGACAACACCATTACAAAGCTGTTTGAAGCCGCCTTAAAGCGGGATATATCCACCTGCCTTATGCTTATTGACGAATACTACAACTCGTCAAAATCCCTGTCGCTGCTCCTTGACGATATCCTTTCGGCAATAAGGGATATGCTTTATCTGCGTCAGGGAGGGAAGGCCTCCGTTCTTTCCTCAAATCTTGAAGCAGACGACATTGCAAAACTTTCACAAAAATTTACCGACGAACAGCTTATTTATTTCGCTTATGTTATCGAGGAAGCCAAAAACCGCCTTTCATCCTTTTCGGCTAACAAGCGGCTGGTTGTGGAACTGGCGGTAATCCGCCTTTGCGATATAAGATTATCCGACTCGGTACCCGCTCTTGCCGCAAGGATTTCCGCCCTTGAAAAAAAGGCGGCTTTGTTACGGAATGCCCCCCCTGCCGTGGAAGAGAAAGAAAATATTATCGAAGACAACCAATCCGAAACAGCCGCTCGGCCGGAAATACCCCGGGAGGATTTTACCCCCTATGATATGAAGTCGGAACTTATAGAGCAGCTCCCCCCCGCCCTTTCAAGGCTTATTCAGCAGAAATGTGAGGTAACCGCCTCCGAAAGCACTCTCTATATAACGGCAAGCGATGCCTTTACCAGAGATTTTTTAATAAACGAAACAGAAACCATTAAAAACGCCGCAAGGCTTGCCAACGGAAGGGAACGCCGGGTGATAATTGCCGGCAGAAACGACGACCAGCAGGCAATTCAAAGCCATATTGACGAGATAATTTAAAGCGAGGTAGAANNATTTATGAAAGTCAAACTTCCCAAAGGTGTGGGGGGAGGCCCCCAGAATATGAACGCCATGATAAAGCAGGCGCAGAAAATGCAGGAGGACATGGCTTCCCTTCAGGCGGAACTGGACGCAAGGGAGTACTCCATCAATGCCGGCGGAGGCATGGTGACCGTTAATATTACCGGCACAAAGCAAATAAAATCAATAGAAATCAAACCCGAAATCGTGGACCCGGAGGATATCGAAACCCTGCAGGACATAATTGTCGCCGCCGTAAACCAGGCTATAAAAACCGTCGAGGACACCAATAATGCCGAAATGCAGAAGGTAACCGGCTCGGTGAGTCTTCCGGGGTTGTTTTAAGCCATGACCCCCACTCTTGAAAAGCTGGTTTCTAAGCTGAACTCCCTTCCGGGGATAGGCAGAAAGTCCGCAATCCGTCTGGCGTATCATATCGTTTCGCTGGATGACGGGGAGGTAAAGGCTCTGGTTTCGGCAATAACCGACGCTAAAAACTCCCTTAAGCTTTGCAAGGTATGCCAGAACTACTCCGAACAGGAAATCTGCCCCCTCTGCTCCTCCCCCAACCGGGACAAATCGGTTATCTGCGTGGTGGAGGACCCGAAGTCGGTTTCCGCCATAGAGGAACTTCACGAATTCAACGGGCTTTTTCACGTGCTTCACGGGGTTATATCCCCCATGGACGGGGTTACCCCGGAACAGCTTAAGATAAAGGAACTTTTGGCACGAATAGACAGCGACGAGGAAATCAGGGAGGTTATAGTCGCCACCAATCCTTCCGTGGAGGGGGAGGCGACGGGTATGTACCTCTCAAAGCTGCTAAGGCCTTTAGGTGTCAAGGTAACCCGCCTTGCTTACGGCCTGCCCGTGGGAGCAACCCTGGAATACGCCGATGCGGTAACCTTAGCAAAAGCCCTTGAAGGCAGAACGGAAGTATAAGAAAATCCCCGCAGTGCGGGGATTTAATTTCAGCCGAGTGTAGAAAAAGGTAAAAAATATAAAACTGCGCTAAATTGAAACCTTTTGTAATGTTAAAACGTATTAGAAATGGAGGAATAGGGAGGCGGTATGACATACAGTGAGGAACTGTTTACATATCTTGTCGAAAAATACGGCAACATGGTTTATCGCATTTGCTATTTACGCCTTCACAACCTCCATGATGCCGAAGATGTGTGTCAGGAAGTCTTTGAAAAGCTGTTTGTCCATCTTTTACAGTCCGACTATTTTCAAAGCGAAGAACATGTGAAATCCTGGCTTATAACCGTATCGTCGAATGCCGGCATTTCAAAACTGCGGGAAGCATACAACCGCAAGCGGGCAGACCTTGACGATCAGATTCCCTTTTACGAAAACGAATTTGAAAAAAAGGATCTTCTTGACTGCATAATGCGTCTTGACAAAAAGTATTCCACCGTCATTTATTTGTTTTATTTCGAAAGATTAACCATAGCAGAAATTGCAAAATCCCTTAAAATCCCCCAGTCAACCGTAAAAACCCGCCTTAAGAGGGGTAGGGAAGCGCTCAAGGTCATGTTAGGAAACGGAGAATGAACCATGAAGCATAAAGACGAAAATTTTGAACAAAAGCTACAACAAAATATTTCGGTCTTTGATAAAGTCGGCCTCCCGCCCCATAAGAGAAGACAGCTTGCCCAGGATATTATCAAGAACCAGCCCAAACTCGGTAAAAGAAAGCCCTTTTACGCCACTCCGGAATTCAAGCGGGCTTTATCCACCGCCGCCTGCCTGATTATTGCTTTAACCCTTATATTTACCTTTATTATAAATGAAAATAACAGAATAAATCAGATAAAAAGACGAACTCTCGGGGGTTACGGTATCGGTTCCGGTATAAAAAAGCCGATTTCAGGCAAACAGGATGGAAGCTACGAAATTTCGAATGCTGAAGAAATATCCGCCGAAACCTCTCAAAGCGGCGCAGACGAGACCGAGGACGAAATCAATCAGGAATGTTCCGTGGAAGAAGAACCCGACGGCACAAGTTATTTAAAAGGAAACCCTGCCGACGGCCAGCTTTACGGCATCGAGGTAAATGATAATTCGAATATCGATTTTCTGTCCTATGTAGTATGTAACTTTTTAGACTCCTCCTACGATACCCCTGTAATAAGCCGGGCAGAGGTTAAAGTGACATCTAAGGGAAAGCCCGTGTCAAATGTCAGTGTTTATGGTCTTGACGGAAACGGCAAAACCATAGCGGTTGCCCGCACCGACGCAAAGGGAATCGCCTATCTTTACGGCGGACTTTTCGACAATCCCGGTAAAACCATCGCCATGGTCAATTCATTGGGGAAAAGCGTGCCGGTCGTAGACGGAAAAGCCGATATCGAAACAAGCGATAACGCTATGTCACTTAAAACCGCAAACATAATGTTTGTGTTCGACACCTCGCCGGAGATGGAGGAAAGCTTAAACTATTTCAAAACCCACTTCAGCGGGATAATCGACGAGCTTTCCGAAACCACAGCCGTGAAACCGAAGTTTTCCTTTAACGCGGCCTACAACGACGGGACTGCAAATACCCCCATAATGATGTTTACCGCGGAGGAATACCTGATTGCCTCGAAAATGAACCAGGTAGCAAGTATCAACCGTTCCCCCGCCTCCCTTGACAAAATCCTGACAGAAAGCATAAACAAGCAGAACTGGGAAGAAGACGCCGCCAAAGTATACGTTCTTGTCCTTGGCAGCAGCGTGGACATTAGCGAAGAAACCATAACCGGCATACAATCCGCCCTTGAGGAAGCCCAGAGGCTGGGTATTCGGCTTATACCGGTGGTGGCGGACGGAGACCTGTTTTCCCAAAACAGCTCCCTTTACCGGTTGTTGGCGGCATCCACCGGCGGAACCGCCGTGTTTATTGCCGACAGCAGCCTGATACGCCCCGAAGACTCCGATGTAAACGGCGTCACCGCGGAAAAACTTGACAAGCTCCTTTGCCGGATAATTAAGTATTATATTTTACCCCGGTAAACTAATTTACAAGGGCAATCCACAAATTCAAAACACCCGCAAATACCAGCCAGACGATATAGGGCGCCTGAAGGTATGCCGCAGCCGGTTTTGCTTTGTAAAAATTGCAGGTCATGTAAATGACAAGCCCCAAAAGCATTAACAGCCACAAAAAAGCGGAAAAGTACCAGCCCTCCGTAAAGAAAATTATAGGCCAGACGAAATTCACCGCCAGCTGAAGGGCAAACAGGCAAATGCCGGTTTCCCTGCGGGGGGAAGGGGACTGCCAGACAATACCCGCTCCCACCCCCATAAGGATATAAAGGATTGTCCAGACAACGGGGAAAACCACCGCCGGCGGGGCAAAGGGAGGCTTTATAAGGGTTTCATATATATCCGTCGAATCCTTTGTAATCAACCCCGCAACCGCCCCCGCCGCAAGGGACAGCAAAACAAAAGCAATAACGGATCTGACCTGCCGTTTCATTAAAAAACCACCTCATTTAATTGTATGAGGAGGTTTTTGCTTTTATTTGCCCTAATGCCGTTCCCGCTTTGTTATTTCCCGGATTCATAAAAAGCTTTTTATTGTATTCCGTTCATTTTTATTTCGGAAAGCCTTCCCACTTCCCTGAATCCGGCATGAATATAAAGCCGGTTGGAGATGGGGTTTGAAGCGTCGGCATATAAATTGGGTTTATAGCCGTTGGCGAATATTCTTTCGCACACCTTAACCGTCATGCGGAAACCCACACCTTTGTTCCTGAATTCCGGGGAGGTATAAATCATCTGTATTCTGCAGTAGCCTTCGCTTTTCTTGGAGCAATACGCCATCCCCGCCGGGATTCCCGAAACCTCGTAGATATACGAATCAGGGGAATTAAGCCGCTTTTCCGCCATGGCCGAAACCACTTCGTCATTCTCGGGACCGCCGAAGCAGTCGGTCTGAAAGCCCTTTATAAACTCAATCAAAGTGTTTTTATCCGCTTCTGAGGTGTTTCTCAAAACCTCCCCTTTGGGAGGGGTTATCTTTACGGGGGGCATTTCCATGACATATGAAACAAGGCCGGTCTGTTTTTCCACCTCCAGGGGTTTAAATATCCCCTTGACCCGTTCGCCAAAGGATTCCTTAACCATAAAGTAGGGTACCTTTCCCCTGAAGATCTGCTTAAGACAGTAGGCAAGGGTGTCGAAATCCTTCCGGGTGATATTGTCGTCAACCCATATTATGGCCGGAAAATAATCGTTCGACCGGCAGACGACAAAGGATTTGCAATCGCTTTTTAATATTTCGGCGTTATGCCGGGCATACCATAAAATATCGTAAAGCAGCCTGTCTTTTAAAAATTCGTCGGTTGAAAATATATAGTCGTCATAATTTATGTTATACATTTTGATTTCTCCTTTTTGCCGATATACATAAAATGTTCGGAATAGGACATATAATTGGGGTTTTCACACAATAGCTTGGATATTTCAATCCATTCCTTGACTGCTTCCTCCGACTGGGAGTAAACCTTGTCCTCGCAGGGGGCGATTATCCCCTCCTGCCCGAAAAAATGAAGTCTGGTAAGGCCGAATCTGTCGAAAAAGGGGACAATATCCTCCATTTTAGCGAAATAGGCAAGTGTAAAGGCCTGACCTGCATAATCCCTGCCTTCGGCGGCATTATACATATATTCCAGCTCGTTTTCGGGGATTTGCTTGATATCTGTCCCTTCTTTAAGATAATAGATTACTCCCGCGAAAGAGGAAATAAAGGAAGCGTATAGAATGCCGTCATCCTTTAACAGTTTTAAACAGGCCGAAACCGCCCTTTCCCTGTCCTTTACCTCTATAAGATGGTATAAAGGCCCCATAATAAGTACATGATCGAAGGTATTCGTAATTATTTTATCCGCATATCTTGCGTCGCCGCATATACCGGTTATTTTAAGCCCCGCCGCCTTTGCCTTTTCCAGGGCAAAATCCACATTCCCCCGGGATAAATCCAGCAGGGTAACATCGCACCCTTTGGAGGCAAGATACAGGGAATACCTGCCGGGACCTCCCCCCACATCAAGGACGGTGTCCCCCGGTTTTATGAATCTGTCAAGATAAGAACAGGTTATTTCGAATTCCGCTCTGTGGGTGTTCAGCCTTTCCCATTCGGTTTCCACCCCGGATTCATAGTATTGTTTTACCGTTGCGATATCTTTTTTCATGCCGCCCTCCTGAAAATAAAAGCGGCGCGTTTCCCAACGCGCCGCCGATAAACTGATTAATATACGGTTAGTATTAACCGGATAGCCTTTAATCAGGGTACGGCAACGCACCGCAGGGAATTATCTCTGAATCCTGCGGGCATCTGGGTATTAATGTGTTTGCAAAATCCCATAATTGCCGTTTCTCCTGTAAAATTTTTACCAAGTATATCACCTGAAAAATTATTTGTCAATACTTTTTTAAAATTTATTTTATAATTTCCGGTTCGGGATAATTTTTCCCCTTTGTGTCCACAACCGCCTTGACTATGGTTATATTCGTTGCGAGCTTTCCGAAGTAGCTGTCGTATTCCTTTATTTTTTCGATTTCCTCGCAGACTTCATAACCGTCTATAACCTTTCCGAAGGCGGCGTATTTCCCGTCAAGGTCGGGCTTATTCCCTAACATTATAAAAAACTGACTGCCCGCGGAGTCATAATCCTCTGCCCTTGCCATGGATATTACGCCTTTGGTGTGCTTCAGGTCGTTATCAACGCCGTTTTTCGAAAATTCTCCCGCAATGGAATAGCCGGGTCCGCCGGTGCCGTTGCCCTTGGGGTCGCCCCCCTGAATTACAAACCCCGGCATCATACGGTGGATGCTGTTGTTGTCATAAAACCCCTTCTTGATAAGGGAAATAAAATTGTTTACCGTGTTGGGAGCAATATCGGGGTAGAGCTCCACCACAATCACTCCGTAATCCTTGACATAAAGCGCCGCAACGGGGTTTTGGGTATTGTATTTTTCCAGAGTCCGTTCATTCCCTTCGGTTTCAAAATTTATACCTTTCAGGTCGATTTTTTCCTCATTGCCGCAGGAAACAAGGGAAAATATCATTAAAGCTGTTAAAAGGAGAATTGAAACAAGTCTTTTCATATTCCGTCATACCTTTCTTGGTCTTGTTGGGATAATTATACCACCTGAAGTCACGGCTGTCAATTTGCTTTTTCAATCAATAACATATTTTGGGTTATTTACACCGATAAAAAACATCCCGAAACCTTTTTACTGCTTGAATCGTATTAGAAAATAGGAAGGAGATTAAGACAGCATGAAAAAATTTCTTATTTTAGTTCTTTCTGTATTACTTACAGCTTTATCCCTTGTTTCCTGTCAGGAATACGATGATGGAGATATATCTCGGGTTGACAGTTTAGCCGGAATCGAAGGCACCGATTCTCTCCAACCGGCAGCGGGGACAAATGAAAAATCCGCCGAGGGGGAAAACCTGCCCGAAGAAAGCAGCCCCGGAACCCCCCAACCGGTTTTGGAAGATAACCCTATCGGCTATACTGCGTATAACCTTCGTACCATCGAATGCAATGTGGATTATCCTTCCATACTGTTGATTAACTCAAAGGAAGAGCTGGAGGAGTATATTGACACCGCCTGCCTTTGGAACAACGAAGAAACCGGGATTATCAATTTCCTTAACACCCGGAAAAGCTTTATGGAAGCGGTATGCCGGTATGATGAGGAGTATTTTAAAAACAATATACTTGCTTTTGTGCATATTGAAGCAATAAGCGGGTCAATCGACTATTGGTTTGACTCCCTTGAGGATTCAGGCAAAATACATATTAATTATACCTCCCCCGAACTGCAGACCTGCGATATGGAATACTGGCATATTATTATTGAAGTCCCGAAGGACCATCCCGCGGTAGTAGTTAATACCTTTACCCTTGAGTTTGAATATGTGCCCGAGGATGACTGTGTTCAACCGATTGACCCTAATGAAAACAGCCTCCCCGAAGGGGATGATGACTATACCGCTTACGTTATCCGCACCAGCATGTGCCAAGTGGAATACCCCTCTGTACTTACGTTATACACTAAGGAAGAGTTGGATGAGTATCTTGCCACCAACTTTATAACCGGCGATTATTATGAAGCGGAATTTCTGGAAAAAATAACGAAGTATGACAAGGAATATTTTGAAAACAACTTGCTGGTTTTAGTGCGATTAGAAGCCATAAGCGGGTCAATTAAATTCAAATTTGCGGGTCTTGATGATACGGGGAAAATGCATGTTCAGGAAATATGGCCGGCATATGAAATGACCGACGATATGGCTTATTGGCATATTATTATAGAGGTTCCTCACAGCCATCCCGCTATACCTGCCGATGTTGATTTTACTATTGAGCTTACAAGAATATCGGAGGAATAGAACAGGTTTGAGATAAAAACCCAAAGCAAAACCGTTAATAAAAATAACGCCGTGAACCGGCGTTATTTTTTATAGGTAATGTACCCTTGTTTCGTCATATTGGGTACGGGGTTCGGGGGTTGCGG
>DBQR01000034.1:0-8300 GCA_002305335.1 Clostridiales bacterium UBA1389 | reverse complement strand
CTGCGGAGCTTTGCTGAAATTTCCGGAGATTTTACCACATAAAATTCCCAGGGTCTTGAATTGCAAGCGGAAGGCCCCGACATGGCGTACTCCAAAAGCTTTTTGATTTTATCTTCCTCAACATCCTTTTCAATATACGACCTTACGCTTCTCCGCTTATACATTGCTTCGCCTAACAGCATGGAAATACCTCCCTTACCACTCTATTAAAGTAATTCCCAGTATATGAAGCCTTACGGCAATATAGTCAAGAGCATCGATTTTTCCGTTTTGGGCTACATCCGCCGCCGCTAATGCCTGACCTTCGATTTGGGTTATCCCCAAAATATGCAGCCGGATTAAAATATAGTCGGTTACGTTTATTTTACCGTCCCCCGTAACATCGCCCGGTTTGTAGATGTTATCCCATGTTTCCGAAACATTAATGTCAAAGGTCATTTCAAAGTCCCTGTTCCAGGGATAGCGGTAGTCGGAACAGCTTACCCCGCCATGGGAAGTTGTGGCGTAGGGGGAAAGGCCGGCTATAAGGCGGCTGGAATTTATTTTCCCCAGCAGCTGCTTGTAGGAACCGGTGCCGCTGGCGTTTGGATTCGAAATGGGGAATTTGTACAGCTTGTAAGAAATATCCTTAAGGTAGGAAAAGGTCATTGCTTTGATAAAGCCCTCGTGGGATTCCTGAGTTACCGACGGCGAATTTTTAAGGTACAAATATCTTCCTATACCGTTAGCCAGAGCAATCCCCATGGCGTTTCCGGCGGTGTTCCAGTTGGAATAACTTAAAAGCATAAGCAATTCTATATCCGACTGTATCAAAGCCTTTTCAAGGGAAAAATTCCCGCTGCCGTGGGTTGGGTCGATAATTATGGTGGGTATCTGGTTCTGAAGGTTGCTTTTTGCCTGGGCTACAAGCTGGCTTGCGGCGGTCTGGTGGTTGCCGTTTGTAAACACCAGCACCTGAAGTTCGGCATCTTGGGAAATGCTGCAGTTTAAGGTGTTTATATGGGTGGTGACATTTGTCCGCAGCGTTTCAAAGTCGTACATGTCGGCTAAATTGTCCTCCGCCCCGCCGTAGTAGGTAACTTTAACATCGGTGCCGCCATATATTAATGAAACCACTCTGGTAATCCCCATTAAGCCCAATTCGTCGGTGGCGGCAAAGCAGGCGCCCCTGGTGCCGATTTTTGAACGAATATAGTTTATTTCGTTAGTCTGGATATTTATCCCGTTGGAGGAATCATCCACCCCGATATAACAGAAATCAATGTCTTCAAGGGTATTATCAAGAATATAGTCGATAAGCCTTAGCTTCCTTGCCCTTGAGGCGAGATATTTTTCAATCTTGCTGTCGTCAAGGACGGTGGTGATTATCTCCCCGTTTTCACCATAACGGTAACCGGCGATTATATTTTCCACCGTTAGGGAACTTCCGGTTAAAGCAGTTCTTGGCTGTGAACCGTAGGCACGCAGCTGGTTGTATTCCGTTATCTGGTAGCCCTGATAATTAACCGTTGAGGCAAGACGCATAATCGTGTCAAACAGTATTACGGTTTTGCGTTCCGAAAGGGAAATGATATAGTCGGCTATTTCGTACTCAAGGGTAAGATCGGTATTTGAAAACCACCTTGAGGTGACCAGTCCGCCGGACAGCAGCTGGTCAAGGGAAAGGACAAAATAATCGCAGTCTTCTTCAACGGATTCAAGCCAGTCCACCAAAGCCTGACGGTCGCCGTAGGTGGTGCCGTTGGAATTGGGGGTCATATTGTCCAGTGCGGTGCGGAACAAATCCTCCTCCGGCATTAACAGCTCGATCCCAACCGACGAAGCAAGGTATTTGACCCGGTCTAAGTTTACGGGGCGGTTGTCTATGGGGATATATGCCACCTTAACGCCGTTATAGTCCCGGCCGCCCTCATCCAGGGCGGAAACCTTAAGGAATGGGGTATTTGACAGTCCCGTTAACATACAGACAATAAGAACCGCCGCTAAAAACACTTTGAAACTAAACATTTGGGTGCATCCTTTCCGAATAGGGGTGAATTTGACGTAATTTATTTTTTCCTTAATGACAGATAATAATCCGAAAATTTATATAAAAGGGAAGCTCCGACTATACCCGCATCCCCGCCTAAGGATGATATCTTAACCCTTTCGGGGTCAAGGAGATGGGGAATAACAAACTCCATAAGGGTGTCACCCTCTTTGGTTATGCCGCCGGAAAGGGCGATGAGTTCGGGGGCGAAGATATATTTCAGCCCGTTTAAGCCGGTGGCAAGGTGTTTTCCGTAAACGGAAAGGATTTCCTTTGCCACATTGCAGCCCGCCCGGCAGGCCTTGAAGGCGGTGGAGCCGTCGATACCCTCCTCTGACATTTCCGCCAGTATGGAGCCGGGGTTTTCATTCACCGATTTTTTAACATAACCAATCAGGGCGGTTGCCGAGGCAAACTGCTCAAAGCAGCCCTTCTGGCCGCAGTTGCAGTCGGGGCCTTCGAGGTTTATAACGAAATGCCCCAGTTCCCCCGCGTCGTTGTGAAGCCCCCGCAGCACGTCCCTGTTTACGATACAGCCGCCCCCTATGCCGGTGCCTATGGTCACCATAACCATGTCGTTGCAGCCTTTGCCGCTCCCCACCAGCCATTCGGCGATAAGGGCGCAGTTGCCGTCGTTTTCTAAGAAAATATTGCAGCAGTCGAATATGCTTGCAAGTTCGGCCACCACCGGCACGTTGCGGAAGGGGAGATTCCCCGCCGTAAGAATACTGACATTTGCGTCGTCCTTGTCCCCGGGACAACCCACGCCTATATGTTTTATATCATACTCGTTATTCAGTTTACGGCAGTATTCCTTAATGTCCGACATAATTCCTTCGCTTCCCGCCTTTGAACGGGTGGGGAAGGAGTCTTTATATATTAAGCCGTGATTTTCGTCGGTTAAACCGATTTTGATATTGGTTCCGCCGATATCTATTCCCAAATTGCATTTCATAGTAAAATCCTCCGTTTATCATAATACTATATGCCCCGCGGTTTGTCAACAATTAAGGAATCTCCTTGACAAAAGAATGAGGTTAATATAAAATGATAAGGTAAATAAACTGTTTCTGACTGGAAGTGTTCAAATGGCAATTATAGTAGGAATAGACGTGGGGGGGTCCACCACCAAGATAGTGGGGTTTAACGGCAAAACTCTGCTTACCCCCATGTACGTAAAGGCCACCGACCCCATAGCCTCGATTTACGGGGCTTTCGGCAAATTTGCCAACTACAATAAAATATCCCTTTCCCAAATCGGAAAGATAATGATAACCGGCGTGGGTTCCACGTATATCGACAACAATATTTACGGTATCCCCACCGAACATGTGGACGAATTCGCCGCCACCGGCCGGGGAGGGCTATATCTATCCGGGTTAGACGAGGCAATTGTGGTTTCCATGGGAACCGGCACCGCAATGATTCACGCCAAGGATAAGGAAGCCACCTATTTAGGGGGCACCGGCATAGGCGGGGGGACTCTGTTAGGGCTTTCCAAAACCATACTCCGTATGGGGGACGTGGAACAGATTGCCGCCATAGCCGAGGAGGGAAACATTGAAAACATCGACCTTAAAATAAAGGACATAACCTCCAAAAACATTATTCCCACCCTGCCTAAGGAGGCCACCGCCGCAAACTTCGGCAAAATTTCCGACATAGCCACCAACGGGGACTTTGCCCTGGGTATAATAAATCTGGTTTTTGAAACAATAGGTATGATGGCGGTGTTTGCCGCAAGGGGAAAGCACCTGGACAAAATCGTGCTTACCGGAAACTTGTCCTCCTTCAGGCGGGCAGCCCAGATTTACAGCGGCATGGGGGTTATGTTCGGCATGGACTTTGTTATACCCGAAAACTCCTCCTTTGCCACGGTTATCGGCACCGCGCTTTTATATCTCGAAGAAAACTAAAAGGAGAATCCGCCATGAAAAAAATGCTTGCTTTAGGTCTTGTTTTGATACTTACTCTGTTTGCCTCCTGCAGAAGCGGGGAGACGGCAAATGTCCCCGCCAAGGAACTGTTTGACAAAGCCGTTACGCTGCTTTCTCTGCCTGATAAAAACGTGGATATATACTACTCCGGCGCTGCCGAGGAGTATATGCTTTTCAACGACGACACAATACCCGGAAAATTCGGGGACATAACCGATTATCCTTTACCCGACACCTTTGAAGACTATGCCGCTTATTACAGCAAAAACAATTACGGGACCGAGTTCGGCATTTTCAAAATGAAAACCAAAGAACAGGCCGAAAACATGAAACTTTACATAGATTCCCGTATGGATCAGAAGCTTAAGAATGCCGAAAATTACCCCGGTACCGACACCACCCTGATAGAAAACTACACCGTCACGGTGGACGGTGTGTGGATATATTACGCCGCGACAAACAACAACGAGGGCTTCAACAAGCTTATCAAAAACAGGCTTCATCCCTGAAAGAGAAAGCCCCCATATTAAAAAGGATTAAAACAATGGACAACAGATTTTCCAAAAAAATATTCGCCATACTGCTTGAAAGAGCAAAGGGGCCGAGGTCATGGCGCCAGTTTGCCTTTGACTGCAGTATAAGCTATGTGCAGATGCGAAAGCTTGCCCAGGCGGAACAGGAAAACCCGCCCCGCCCCAAGCTGATAAAGAAAATAGCCGACAATTCCTTCAACGAGGTGGATCTGGAGGACCTGATGTTTGCCGCCGGTATGATTAAAGGAGAATCCTCCTTTGTGGTAAAGGATACCGGCGACAAGGGGGAGGGCTTTTATTCGGAATACCGCTCCCTTTCCCAGAAGGACAAAAACACCGTCAATGCCTTTGTAAAGTTCCTGCTGGAACAATCAAAGGAAAAGCAGGGCTAATATAACGATAAGCAGTATGTCGTTGTCGGTGTCGCCGTCAAGCAGAAGCAGAACGCCTATGGCGATAAGTATCAGGTCATCTATTTCGAAATGATCGAAAATACCCCTGAATTTGTCGAATATGGAGGAAGAACGCCCCCCCTCCTTAAAGGTCGGCAGAGCCTCCATGCGGGGTTCCTCCCTCCTTTCGTTATTCAATTCGTTTTTTAACTCGTTCTGGAGGTTGTAAAGCTGTCCTTCGGACTGGATTCCTCCGTAGTTTCTGCTGTACATTCCGTCCTCCTTTCAGGTTTTCTTTCGAAAGTTTCCGATAATGCCGGCTATGGTCAAAGCTGTCTTGAGGTTATCCAGCTTCTGGCGTTTTTCCTCCCTTAAAAGAGGCCGGAGGGTGGAAAGGAGAGCAAGCCGCTTGTCACCTCCCCCAAGGGCAGGGGCAAGGGCGGCCAAGGAATCAAGGCCGGACTTCCCCCCGAACCCCGAAAGACCTGACAACAGCGACGGATTGCCTGCCGGAGGTGGCGGCGGAGGAGGAGTATATTCGGCGTTTTGATTAAATGCCGGCGTTGACTGCTGGTTGGATAACCCCGACACAATCTGCATTATTTTTTCCATTGCCGCCGGATCGTTTAATATATCCCTTAATTTATCCCCAAGGCCGCTGTCCATTGTTTCCCGCCGTATTGTTTATTATCCGGTAGATGTCCTCGCTTTTGTTTTTGCCTGCCCTGCCGAGGAGTTCTTCCGCTTCCGCAGGGGTAAGACGGGACATCAGACTTTTAAGGGAGGGAATATCGGAAGCCAAAGATGCCGCCTTACCTTCATCCCCGCCGGCAGCCCTTGCTATCTGCAATATCATCCTTCTTAAAGATTCGTCGTCCATAGAGAGTATCTGCCGTAATTCGTTTTCGGAAAATGCCAAACCAATCATCCTTTCACATAAGAATATATGCGTTTTTATTTTGTTAAATACATTGAGGTGGAGCAATGTTCAGATGTAAACCCGAACGGAACCCTAAACAGGTGACATTGATAATGCTCACCTTTGTAACCGCCTTTATCGCTACGGCGGTGCTTGTGTGTTCCGTAAATTCCTACAAGTGGATTTTTGAACTTCTGCTTATAATAGTGCTTTCGGCGGGAATAATGGCGGTTTACCGCTACTCCATGACCGAAATGGAATACGAGATATTCGACGGCAGCTTTTCGGTAATAAAGGTGGTGGGGCAAAAGCGTACCGTGGTATGCAGTCTTTCTCTTTCCACCGCAATAATGCTTATCCCGAAGGCGGAATATACCGAAAAATTAAAGGCGGGGCAAATGCCGGTAATAAACAGCCGCTATAATTTCAACCAGAACATGAAGTGTAAATCCTATGTTTATATCTGCGAATTCAACGGCAAAACCATTATGGTGGAATTTGAACCCAATGAAATCTTTGTGCGTGTTATGCTTGAGGAAATCGAAAGGGCAAAGAAAAACGACCAGAATCCTGATAAAGAATAAATTCCGCCGCTATATGCGGCTTTTATTTTTGCCGTCGTTTCGGGTTTCCCCCTCGTTTTCGCAAAGTCCGGCATATTCAAAATTAAGCCTTTCCCAGGTCAACAGTCCCGCTATCCCGTCGGGGACAAGGGCGTAGTGCTTCTGGAAGGCCTTCAGCGCATTCCGGGTGTTGTCGCCGAATATCCCGTCGATTTCCAAAAGGGGGATTTCCGTCCGCCCCTTACCCACCTTGTTTAAAGCTTTCTGAATAAATTCCACCGTTTCCCCTTTATCCCCGTAGCGGACGGGTTTTCCGGGATAGGGAAGGGATATTGAAGAAACCTCTTTGGGAATACCGTTGTAGGCGTTTATTATTTCGTTCCATGTTTTTTCGTCAACCGCTCCGGTTATGGCAAAACCGCAGTAATTCTGAAAGCTGCATACGGAGGAACGCATTCTTTCGTCAAACTCCCCGCTTAGGGGAAGGAGCGGTACGATATCACTACCAAAATGCTTTGATATCTCGTTAAGATAATGTTGTATTTTCAGAACACAGTAATCCCTGCACCCCATTGTCAGGGTATGACCGGGGAAGGAATCGTTGTGTATGTTTTTTTCGTTTATTCCGTCTTTGTTTGTCTCTTTTTCCGAATTGTAGATATAATTTATCCTGTGCCAGACGGCATAGTCGGTTATGCCGTTTCCCCTTAAGCCGAAGAGGAATTGAAATTTCTCAACCGCCTTTACCGTGGACATATCGTATAACCCCGTTACCTTTACAAAGGGGATTTCCTTATGGTTAAGGGCGATTTTATTCAGGCGGTATTGAAGGCAGGCAACCTCCTCTCCCTTTGATGCCAAAAACAGTTCACACCTGTAGGAATCGGGGACTACCTCCTCCACATCCGCCGCTTTTATGTAAACATCATCGCCGAAGTAGTATTTTAAAATATCACAGGGGGTGAAATACCGCTTTGAAAGCTCCGTGCTACCCCATAGGGAAAGGCCGGTTCCTTCCGAAGCATACCCTTCATGGGAAAAGGCTAAAACCGGAAAGACCGAATTCCGCCTTGAAATATATTTGTCAAACAGGGTGTAAACCAGCCGGTCAACCGGCTCGAAGGTGGGACAGTTATGGATATACAGCCTGTCATATTCGTCAATTGAGGTTATGTCAAAGTCATAGCCCTTTGCTTTGTAATGATTGCTGTAAATCCGGTTCAGAGCGGAGGACACAGCGGCGATAATGCCTGCCCGAAGGGAATTTTCGTTCCAGGTGGGGTAAAGTTCGCAGGATGAAACCCTTTTTATGTAGTCGATAAAGGGTACAGTCACGTTTTCCCCCTTTGATTCGGGATATCCCAAACGGACGGTTATTTTTTCGGGTATTATCACCGGCTTGTCGT
This sequence comes from Clostridiales bacterium UBA1389, assembly GCA_002305335.1. Taxonomy (GTDB): domain Bacteria; phylum Bacillota; class Clostridia; order Oscillospirales; family CAG-382; genus UBA1206. Next base: position 521 of record DBQR01000034.1, on the reverse strand, counting down.
CATTTGCTTTTTCATTGCTAAATATGTCTTCCCCTTTGACTGCGGGCAGCCCCGTCGACAGCTTATGGGGCGGGATAACGACAACCTCCGTCCGTTTTTTGGGAAGGTCTGAGGTGCGGACAAAGTTATGTCTGACCTCGGTGACCACCCCCGGAAATATCAAAACATTTTTAAACAAAACCGGAACATGTCCCCCAAGGGAGGCTTTCAGGTCATAAACCGCATAGGGGAGAGAGGGGGGATCGGGTATCTGGGAATAGCAAAAGGGGGGAGAAGGAAGGGTTATTTCCGCCTCTCCCTTGGAATCGGAATAAACCGCGGAAACGTTGTCGTTTCCCCTGAAAACCCGTATAACCGCCCCGCCTGCGGGAGTAAAACCTATGCTTTTTTTTAGGACAATCCTTAATCTGCCGTAATCTTCGCCCTGAGCCATACCCTTCCCCCATTATCCGTCTATAATATTCTATGTTTTTTTATTTGAAAAGTGATAAAAATACCTGATTGCAAAACAAAAAAGCCGG
>DBQR01000032.1:3681-45813 GCA_002305335.1 Clostridiales bacterium UBA1389 | reverse complement strand
TTATGTATGTTTTTAATCATAAGCAGATGGCTTATGTAAAAAAAGCCTTCCCCTTGAGGGGAAGGTGTCAGCATTGGCTTTCGGATGAGGGGTAGTACCCGTATTTCCGGAAAAGAAGCGAAACAAAGACACAGGCTACGCTGGCGGGTGACAATCCCTCCGTCACGGTATTGCCGTGACACCTCCCTTTACACAAGGGAGGTTTTTATTTCGCAATTCTACAAATCAACCGGTATTATCAATAAAATGTATCTAATCCGACAGATGGTCGGACAAAAAAATCCGCCGGCTTTTGCCGGCGGAAACTTTTAATTCTGGCTTATAGCGGGATTAATCCCCAACAGATATAACCTTAAGTAAATGTAGTCAAACTTGTTTATGCTGTTATTGCCGTCTACATCCGCCGCTTTCAGCTTGGCTCCGGTCATCGGGGGAATATCAAGCAAATGCAGCCTTAACGCAATGTAATCCATGGCGTTTATCGAACCGTCGCCGCTGGTGTCCCCCACTATGACAACGGTTGCCGTGTCAAGGACGTTGTTTTCATCGTCAAACAGCTTGATTATATAGCCGGTGGCAAGCTTATCGTCGGTGACGACGGTGGTGCCGTCCGCCTTGTAAACCGCAATGTTTAGGTCGCCTTCGATGTAATCCGCAATCTTCGACCCCAAATCAAAGCCCTTTACATATTCATCAAAGAAGCTAAGGTCGGTTAAAGCCTCATTAAGGGTGGTTGCAGAGGGTTCGGGAAGCTTGGGAATAACGGTATAAAAGGTGCCGTATTCGGGATGAACCCATTTTGCCTGGCCTGCGATTTGGGTGGTGGCGGGGATTTCCACCGTGTATACATACCCGTTTTCTGTGGAAAGGGAAGGGATAACTTCCGTTTCGGTATTACCACAATCTTTGCAGGTGCGCCCCCTTTCGCCTTCCGAATCCTCCTTCGGTTGGATTGTTACCTCCCATTCCCCGTAATTATGGCCGTCGGGGCAATCAGGGTTGTCGGTAAAGGAGTGTATGGCGGCGTTGGAAATCATGGGGTCGGTGGCCGTAAGGTAGGTAATTATACAACCGTCATCGGAGGGTGAAACTTTAAGGCCGTATATATAACCGTTTGAAGTGTCAATGGTTAGGATTGTTTCGGAGGTATTCGTCGATGTGTCAAATCTTATAATTTTATCCGGGGTATTTAAGTACAAAAATCTGCCGTTCAGCCCCAACCCCGAAAAACAGCCTTCATAATAGGCTGTGGAATTCTGGACATACCAGAGTTCGGTTATGTTTGCCAAAACCGTTTCGGTTTCCCCTTCCCGTTTTACAAGGGAGCCTGATAAAGCTTCGCTACCCCCTTGCTTTATGTAGTAACATACCCCTTCGTCAACGAATATTACCGGGGACATCACGTCTGACCAGTAGTAGCTGTCATAGGTGGTGTCGTCACAGTCGTAATCGTCCTCCCAGTCGTANNGGCGTTAAGCCAGACTTCGTCGCTTTGGAGAAAGTAAAAATGGTAAACCCACCCCAAAACAGCCGGGTCGTCCCAGGTGTTATCCACATGATACCAGTTGCCGTCAAGATTAACCAGATTCCATGTATGGTTCATGGGGTAGCTTACCAAGTAGGAAACCTCAATACCTAATTGTCTTAAAACAAGCATATACAGTCCCGTATAAGCCTGACAGACCCCTATTCCTTCGGTTATCATGGAATAAACGTCCCCGTTTTCAAGGAGATAGTCATAATCGTAGTTTAGTACAATATATTCATGCACCGCAAGGGCCTGCTCAAGCTGGGACAGCTTGTCGATGTTCGGAATGGACTGGATTATACCGTCAAGGGCATCCTCCACTTCGGTTATTGCACCGGGTATATCCTCTTTATCCATGGTGTAATATAAAATGGCTGAAGAAATATAGTACTTGCTATCCTCGTAACTTTCATAAAATGAAAACCCGTAAGTCAAGGCTAAGTAAAATAAATCCGGCCGGTTGTTTAATATCCTCTGAAAAACATCGCTGAGCTGGGGGGAAGAATAATCGGTACCGTCATATTCGACCTCAAGCTTGCAGGAGGAAATGTCTGCGTCATCCTGAAGATTCTCAATGGCTTGAGTGATAATTTCATAAGCATCCTGAAGGTCGGCGCTGACGGTGGTCAGTCTTGCGGGGGAAAAGGTAATGCAGCCGAGTACAAATATCAGCACAAGGGTTACCGAAAGCAGCTTTTTCATTGTGTTTTCTCCCTTCATTTTAACTAAGGCGGATTTATTTTTACTTATTCAAGAGCTTCCCTGATCGAATCAGCCATATCCGTTTCCTCCCATTTAACCCCTAAATTTTCCCGACCGAAATGGCCGTAGGCGGCAAGGGGGGAGTAAATAGGCCTTCTTAAATCCAGCTTTTCGATTATGGCGGCAGGTCTGAAGTCGAAGAGGCGGGTTATAATCTGCGTCAGTTTTTCATCACTGTATTTGCCGGTACCATAGGTGTTCACCCTTACCGAAAGGGGACGGGCAACCCCGATGGCATAGGCAATCTGAATCTCGCACTTTTTGGCGGCCTTTGAAGCGACGATGTTTTTCGCCACATATCTTGCCATGTAAGCCGCGGAACGGTCAACCTTTGTGGGGTCCTTGCCGGAAAAGGCTCCGCCCCCGTGGCAGGCGTAACCGCCGTAGGTGTCCACGATTATTTTCCGTCCCGTAAGCCCCGAATCCCCGTGGGGACCTCCTATAACGAACCGACCGGTGGGGTTGACGTAGATTTTGGTGTTTTCGTCAAGGAGTTTTCCGGGTATAACCGGCTTTATGACATGGTTTATAACATCTTCCCGAATTGTTTCAAGCCCTACTTCCGCGGCGTGCTGGGAGGAAACCACCACCGCGTCCACCCGTACGGGGGTGCCGTTGTCGTATTCAACGGTTACCTGAGTTTTCCCGTCGGGACGGAGATAGGGGAGAAGCCCGTTCTTCCGGACTTCCGAAAGCTTTTCGGCAAGACGGTGGGAAAGATAAATCGGCAAGGGCATAAGACAGTCGGTTTCGTCGCAGGCATAACCGAAAACCATACCCTGATCTCCTGCGCCTATGTCATACTTGTCCTGAATTATTCCCTCCTTTGCCTCAAGGGCTTTGTTTACTCCAAGGGCAATGTCGGGGGACTGTTCGTTTATTGAGGTAATTATCCCGCAGGTATTGGCGTCAAAACCCTTTTCGGAGGAATCGTAGCCAATTCTTTTTATGGTAGCCCTCACAATGGAGGGGATATCAACATAAGACGAGGTGGTTATTTCCCCCATAACCAGAACCAGACCGGTGGTGATTGAGGTTTCACAGGCAACCCTTGCCATGGGGTCTTTGGCGATTATGGCGTCGAGAATTCCGTCGGAAATCTGGTCGCAGATTTTATCGGGATGGCCTTCCGTCACCGATTCGGAGGTAAAAAAGCTTTTTGTAAAATCCTGTTTGGCTGACATGAAAATAATAAATCCTTTCTGTTTTTGTCCGATTTTTGCTTTTGGTATATTTGGTTTAACGGTTGTATAACAAAACCGTCTGTGAACACAGACGGAAAAAGCGTACGCCTATGTTCTCATCTTTCGAAGGAAACCTTCGCTGAATTGACACCTTACGTTTTGCCGCAGGTTGTCGGGCTTCACAGGGCAGTTCCCTCCGCCTCTCTTGATAAGAATTCATAAATTACTATATCATGTCGTATAGTTTATGTCAAGAATTTTATTGTTAATACATCAAAAAAACCGATAAAAAGACTTAATATTATAAGTCAATCAGCAGCCGATAACGCAGAAGTTATATGTAACTTCATATTGATGAGTGGGATGAAAAAAACAAAGCCTTCCCCTTGAGGGGAAGGTGGCAGCCGAAGGCTGACGGATGAGGGGCAGCACCGCAAATGGGGAGTTTTATAAAGATAAAAGTTTCAGCAGACACTTCAGATAAAACCCGTTCTTTCGAGCTGGATTAATACTCACCGTATTTATTTATATTATTGTGTATATAGTCAACCACAGTTTTATAGCTTATTCCGTTTTGCGCCTGGTTTTCCTCCAGCGGAAGGGCAAAATGGGTCAAATCCACTATCTGGTGGTAGGTGGTCTTGTCGTCATCCACCAAAAACAAATAGGATTTTCCCACCTCAAGGGGGATATCCTCGCTTAATACGGGTATGCCTATCCTTTCGTTGAATATACCGGTATTATCAAGCAGTTTATATTGCTCTGCTTCCTTGTAGCCCCTTTTCCCGCCGATAATGCCGATATACACCTTTTCGCAGGCTTTTCCCTTGTAACAGCCGGCAACCTCCACTTCATAAACTGTATAAAGCCATAAAGAGGATTTGTTACTTTTATCCTTTTCGGGTTTTCCGGTGCGGATATTTACTATGTCAAAGAATATGTCGGTTATTGAACCTTCGAATATAGTCGTTGCCGCATCAGTCAGGGCCTCCACCGTTTCATAGCAGGGAAACCGGACAAAAAAGGGGGTTGTTTTTATTTCCTCTTCCTGTCCGGTATTGTTTGTGCTTTGGGATTGTTCTCTGCTTTCGTCGTCCCCCGACAGCCCGGATGAGTCATCCCTTTTTACATCCTCTCGCTTGCAGCCCGAAACGCACAACACAAGCATAACCATTGTCAGTACAAAAGCAATAACCCTTTTCACGGCAATACCCCTTGCTAAATATAAATGCTGATAAACACCTGTCATGTCAATTTTTGCTTCATATAATAAACGTTTTAGAAAACCGTTATGTTTACTGAAAATGTAATATTTACAATTAATTAACAATCCAATAACCATAAAATGGCATGTATGCTCAATTATAACATAATTACCATAAATGTCAATAACAAGAAATGCCTTTATCCTTTCTTTCTACAAAATTTTCACATAATCGGCGTGTTAGCATAAGCTGTTACAAGGAAGAGGAATTTTTTCCCCACAATTTACTTAGGAGGATATAAACATGATTGACAAAGTTTCGCCCCGCCCCTTTTGTGGGAAACCCTCCGACCCCCTTTGCTGTATAAGCGTAAACAAAATATTCGACTCCGCGAAGGATAAAGATTGTCTGGAAGACATCAAGGTGCATTTCTGCGAATGCTTTCAGGAGATAATTGACCGTTCCACCGCTATACGCTGCAAAGACGTCGAGGTTATCAATACCCACATAAGCCTTGAGCCCATACCCTTCAACAAAGGTTTTTTCCAGGTTATCATCCGGTTCTTTTTCTGCGTTACCCTTGAATGCTGCCTCTGCATGGGCAAGTCGGAATTTGTAAAAGGCCTTGCGGTATTCGACAAGAAGATTATTCTTTTCGGTTCCGAGAAAAACGTTTCCGTCTTTACCTCAGACCCCAAGCACAACTCCTTCTGCCCGCCTGTTAAGGATTTGAAGTGCAAGACCGAACCCACCCTCCCCACCGTAACCGTGGAGGTGGCCGACCCCGTTTGCTTAGATGTAAAGGTAAAGGAAAGATGCCATCCCTTCGGCAACTGCTGCATTTCCGCGGATGCCATTCCCGACGATATAAGGGAATACTTCGACGGCAATTTCACCGACGACATCGGTTCCAAGAAGGTTTTCGTGACCATAGGCATGTTCACCATCATCCGTATGGAACGTCTGGTACAGCTTGTTCTCCCCGCCTGCAACTTCTGCCTGCCCGAAAAGGAATCTACCCCCCACGGCTGCACCGACCCCTGCTCGGTGTTCGGAAAGATGCCCTTCCCCTTCGGGGAATTCTTCCCCTATGCCGACCACCCGCGGGAGGACCCGAGACCCGGCTGTTGCGGAAAATAACCCTTAAAAATGAAAAAACACAGCCTTTAAAACCGGCTGTGTTTTTTATTTGACGTTTATCAGTATGCTATAAACTTTTCGATATAATTTTTGACTTCCTCTGTTTTGATTCTCACCTGTTCCATGGTGTCCCGGTTGCGGATTGTGACGCAGCCGTCGTTTTCGGAATCAAAGTCATAGGTAACGCAAAGGGGGGTTCCGATTTCATCCTGCCGGCGGTAGCGTTTGCCTATGGAGCCCGCCTCGTCGTAGTCCACCATAAAATACTTTGAGAGTTTGGCGTATAACTCCGCTGCCGGCTGGGCTAACTTTTTGGAAAGGGGTAAAACCGCCGCCTTGAACGGGGCAAGGGCGGGATGTATGCGTAATACCGTCCTTATATCCTCGTTGCCGTCGGTTCCTATGTTTTCCTCGTCATAGGCGTCGATTAGAAGCGCCAGCATTACCCGGTCAACCCCCAGGGAGGGTTCGATGACATAGGGTACATAACGGGCATTGTCGTCGGGGTCAAAGTAGGACAAATCCTCCCCGGAATGGCTTATATGGGCGTTTAGGTCGTAGTCCGTCCGGTCGGCTATCCCCCAAAGTTCCCCCCATCCGAAGGGGAAGAGGAATTCAAAGTCGGTGGTGGCCTTGGAATAGAAGGCAAGCTCCGCCGGGTCATGGTCGCGAAGCCGCAGATTATCCCGTTTCATTCCCAGCCCCAAAAGCCAGTTTAAGCAGTATTCCTTCCAGTAGTTGAACCAATCCAGGTCGGTACCGGGCTTGCAGAAGAATTCCAGCTCCATCTGCTCGAATTCCCTTGTGCGGAAGGTAAAGTTGCCGGGGGTTATTTCGTTTCTGAAGGATTTGCCTATCTGGCAGACGCCGAAGGGGATTTTCTTTCTTGTGGTTCTCTGAATATTCTTGAAGTTTACAAATATGCCCTGAGCCGTTTCGGGGCGGAGGTAAACCTCGTTCTGGCTGTCTTCGGTAACACCCTGAAAGGTTTTGAACATCATGTTGAACTTTCTTATGGGGGTGAAATCGCTTTTACCGCAGCCGGGGCAGGAAACCTTGTTTTGGAAAATATATTCCGAAAGCTGTTCGTTGGTCATGCCTTCCACATGGACGGAAGCGTTGTTCTTTTCCGCCCAGCTTTCGATAAGCTGGTCTGCCCGGTGGCGCATCTTGCAGGATCTGCAGTCGATAAGGGGGTCGTTGAAGCTTACCACATGACCCGATGCAACCCAGGTTTCCCGGTTCATTAGAATGGCGGAATCAAGGCCGGTATTGTGAGAAGATTCCTGAACGAACTTCTTCCACCACGCCTTCTTAACGTTGTTCTTAATCTCAACCCCAAGAGGACCGTAGTCCCAGGTGTTGGCAAGCCCCCCGTATATTTCGCTTCCGCTGAATATAATACCCCTGTTTTTACAGTAGGCAACGATTTTGTCCATTGTCTTTTGAGTGTTTTCCATACCCGGTTTCCTTTCGGTCTTTTATAACGCTTAAATTAATTTTTCTTCATTTTCGACATCTGCCGCTGGGCCATAACCAGCTTGAAGTAGCGTTTGCCGTTGGCGATAAGCTGATCGTGGGTACCCACTTCCTCGATTTCACCTTTTTCAAGCACCACCAGCTTGGTTGCGTTACGCAGTGTTGAAAGCCGGTGGGCAATGGCAATGGTGGTGCGCCCCGCAATAAGCTTGTTAAGCGCGTCCTGTATCTGCTTTTCGGTTTTGGTGTCAAGGGAGGCGGTGGCTTCGTCAAGAATGAGTATCTTGGGGTTTCTGAGTATTGCCCTGGCGATGGCTATCCGCTGTTTTTCACCGCCGGACAGGGTTTGTCCCCGTTCGCCAACTATGGTGTTGTATCCGTCGGGGAGCTTCATTATAAACTGGTGGGCTGAGGCCAGCTTCGACGCCCTAATCACATCTTCGGGAGTGCAGCCGGGGAGAGCATAGGCGATATTGGAATATATGGTACCCCTGAACAGGTAGGTTTCCTGAAGCACCACTCCGACCTGGGATCTTAAGCAGTGCTGTTCGTATTTTCTTATATCAACCCCGTCAATGGTTATACTGCCGTCGGTTACGTCGTAAAGCCGCATCACAAGGTTAATAAGGGTGGATTTTCCCACGCCGCTGCGCCCCACAAGGCCAACCATTTCACCTTTGTTAATGTCAACGGATATATTTTTAAGAATATCCTCATAATTGTTGTAGCCGAAATTAACTTTGTTTAAGCTGATATTCCCCACAAATTCTTTATTCACCGCTTCGCTGTCATCGGTAATTTCGGGTTCTTCATCAAGGAGGTCGAAAATTTTCGCCAGTGACGTCATACCCCGTGCAAACTGTCTCGGCAGGAACGCCGCCTGCCTTATGGGACCGTACAGCAGCGAAACATAGCTCATAAACAAGGTCAGGTCGCCCAAGGTCATTTGCCCGTTAATGATTCTGACACCGACGAACAAAAGCACGGCATATTCCCCTATTCCGAGGAGGAAAAAGGCAAAGGGCATTATGGTGTTCCAGGTGCGTTCGTTCTTTTTGGAAATGTCGGCCACCTTTTTCGCCGCCTTGTCAAAGCGCATGGATTCGTATTTTTCGGTGCCGAACACCTTTACCACCCGTATTCCCGAAAACACATCGTGAAGGAGGGTGTTTACCGATGATTCCGCATGCCACTGGCGGGTGTATATGGATTGCATGAAATTTCTGATAAAGTAAAATATCATTACCACAAGGGGTATGGGGAGGAGGATAAGCAGCGTCAGCTTCCAGTTGAGGATAAACATTGCTATGCAGCCGCCCATAAAGGTAAGACCGATTCGCAGAATATCCGGCAGCACCGACATAAGGAAGTCCCTTACCACGTCGGTATCGTGGGTTATTCTTGTTATAATTTCCCCGGCGGTGCGTTTTGATATTCCCGAAAGGGACATTTCCTGAACCTTGCGGTAAACCTTTTCCCTTAAGCTTACCGTCATTTTATTCCCCACCCTGACAAGGAGTATCTGTCTTACGGCGGAAATAACGGTGGAAAGGAGGGTAACCGCCACCATGGCGGCGATAACCAGGAAAAAGCCTGTCGTGGTTCCGGGGGTTCCGTCCTTGACTTTCAGATATCCGTCAATGAGCTCCCTTGTTACAAAGGGGGCGAAGATACTCAGCCCCGTCACCATAAAAAACATAACCAAAGACAGTATTATCTTTCCCATAAAGGGTTTGGCAATGGGGAGGGCTTTTACGAAAAGCTTTTTGCGGTTGGCGCAGTTGGGGCAGACTCTCGATCCCGAACGGTAGGGGGTGCCGCAGTTGGGGCAGGCGGTTTCGTCCTCGTCGGTGGAAAATCTCCCTATATTCCTCCCGCTTTGTATGGCTTTCAAGCGTTTTACAGTATTTTGCAGTGAAACGGCATTTTTCATATCCGAACGGCAAAGCTCGAACCGCTTTCCCTCTAAGGAATATTCGATAGCCGCGCAACCGACATACTGGATATATTCGATATCCTCTATGTCTTCAAGAGAAAGGGTTTCTGTATTTCCGCTTTCGGTGGCAATGCGGAGGGTTTTCCCCGACACCCCTCCCCCGCCGGTTATATATTCGTTTTCCCTGGAAAGGTTGAAACGAAACACAAACAACGGCTGGGCATCAAAGGAATCGGACACCTTCTTTATCACATTGTCGTAATGAAAGGAATTTATTTTAAGTTTCGGAGTCATAATTTCTCCTTAGTGGAATGCTTTTCCCGATTTACAGGTAAAGCTCAATTTTCTTATAACTCTTTCTGTCAAGGGCCAGCACGTCGGGAATTTCATAGCGGTTGCCGTCCACGTCGGTGAGAACAAGCCGGCTGTCGGAAACCTTTGCGATATTCCGGAAGGTGTCGTGCATGGCGAAGGACATTTTTCCGTGGTTGGTTTCGGTTTCCCAGTAGGAATAGCCGAACCTTTCTTTTAAAGAGTGGATTTTCGTAATTACCGGGGTGAAATATTTTCTTTTAAGCTCTTTTTCGATTATTTCCTTGCCGTTGCCGTCGAAGTCGCTTATATTTTTGATTATTCCGTATTCGTTGCCTTCCTTGTCGGTTACCGAAATGAAGGTGTCCGCCGAATCGTAGGGGAAAGCCCGGTGGAAGAACACCCTCCCCAGGTCCTGCCATACCGGCTCGTCCGAAAGGGAAGTGTCAAGGTCGTCCTTTTTTACCGGTGGAATAAAAGCATTCAGGCAGGGAAAACCGTTGCCGGTTTCGTAGAACTTTGCGTTTTCCGGCGATAAATACACCATTTTGACTATATCAAGAAAATCGTTTTTCATTAATTTACCCTCCTATTCCTCAATGCCTATGGTTTTCAACGCTTCGGCCTGCATTTTGTAAAGCTCATAGTATTTGCCCTTCTTCTTAAGGAGTTCCAGGGCGGTGCCCTCCTCCGGCATCTTGCCGTTTTCAAGGACTATCAGCTTGTCTGCGTCCCGCAGAGTTGACAGCCGGTGGGCGATGATTATGGTTGTCCGGTTTCTGGTAAGGCTGTCAAGGGCGTTCTGAATCTGCCGTTCGGTCTGGGTATCCATGGCGGCGGTGGCTTCGTCCAGCACCAGTATCGACGGGTTTTTCAATACCGCCCGGGCAATGGAAAGCCGCTGCCTTTCACCCCCCGACAAATCCTTGTAGCCAAAGCCTATCATGGTTTCATAGGCGTCGGGGTATTTGATAATAAACTGGTGGGCGGAGGCAATCTTTGCCGCCGCAATAACCTCTTCGTTGGTGGCGTCGGGGCGGGCGTAACGGATATTTTCCATTATGGTTCCCCGGAACAGATAGGTTTCCTGGGACACTATGGCCACCGCCGACCGGAGGGTTTCAAAGGATAAATCCTTCAGATTAACCCCGTCGATGAATACCTCCCCCGAAACCGGGTCATAAAGCCGTGTAAGGAGGTTGGCAAGGGTGGATTTCCCCGCCCCCGTCTGCCCCACAATTCCTAAAGTGGAGCCGGAAGGCACAGTAAAGGAAATATGGTCTATAACAATCCGGTTTTCCTCATAGGAGAAGGTTACGTCCCGGAATTCCACCTCACCCTTTATGTCGGTGAGAACAACGGGGTTATCGGTTTCCCTGACTTCGGGCTGGGAGTCGCTTATCTCAAACAGCCGCTGTAAGGCGTTTAAGCATTCCGACCACCAGTTGGAAACGTCGGCGAAGAAGTCAAGAGGGTCATATATCATGCCCACATAGGCGATAAAGGTCATTAGTCTGCCGTAATTAAGGGTTCCGGTCTGCTTCATAACCTGCCAGCCACCGACAGCCCACACCACGTAAACCCCGATTCTCATTAAAAAGCCTAACATTCTGAAAACCTTGTTGGCGGTAACCCCGACCACGGTCTGGGCTTCGGCCTGGGCTTCCGAACGGTTCTGGAACCGCTTGATTTCGGTTTCCTCCCGGGAGAAGGACTTAACCACCCTCATGCCGTTTAAGACATCGGAAATAAGGGAGTTAAAGGAACGCCTCTTTGAATATGACCTGGCATGAAGTTTTGAAAACATCGAGAAGGTTATCTTAAAGGCGATTATGAAAATGGGAACGGTTACAAAGGTATAAAGGGTTAACAGGGGGTCCATAGTCAGCATGACTATAAGCACCGCCGTAAGCTGAAGGATGTTGGTTACAAGATAGGGGAACCCGTCGCAGAAGAACCAGTAGATGACCGATGCGTCGGAATTTATCTGGGTCATAAGGCCGCCGGTCTGACGGGAGGTAAAAAACCTTAAGGACAGCCGTCCTATGGTGTCGAAAATCGTCTTTTTAAGGTCGTAAACCACTTCTGCCGCCACCTTGGCATTGACTATGCCGTTAAGCAGCGATATGAGCATTGAAACAAGCCTTACGCCGATAATCATAAAGACTATCTGCCATATCCGGCCGTACATTGACCCCTTTTCGTCCAGCACCTCGTTGTAAAACAGGTTGTTTGAGACATAGGGAGAAACAATGCCGAACCCCGCAATAATGGCAAACAAGGCGAATATAAGCAGAATGTAATACTTATATTTTAAAAACATCTTGGCAAGGCGTCTTACAAGCTTTGCCTTTTCCATGCATTTGGGGCAGATTTTTCGGTTTATGTCGGGGTAACGCCGGTGGCATTTGGGGCAGAAGTGGGATTCTTCGGTTTCTCCTTTAAGCCGTTCCTCGTCTACCTTGCCGTCTTTTTTAAGCTGGTTTGCGGCGTCGCAGAGGACGTTTACGTCATGCTTGCAGGTGGAGGAAAAGCGCATAATTTCGGCGGTTTTGCCTTCCTTATGGCAAACCGCCCGTCCCCCGGAAATAAACAGTTCCACCTCGAATTTTTCGAATTCGGAAATATTGAATTCGGCATAATCGGTGCAGTTGAAATATTCTATGCGGTTGTGAGATTTGGGCTTTCCTTCATAGGATATAAAGCCCTCGGCAACGGCGATTTTGTCCTTGGTCAGAAGGGCATAGACGTTTTTATAAACCCCGTCTTTACCCATGTCGCTTTCCATGGTGATTAAACATTCGTCAAGGGAGATTCCCTTTTCGCCGAAAAAGGCGACAACGGCGGGGGTAAACTTCTTTAATTCAGTCATAATGAAAAATACCTGCGGGAAAACATTCCCGGACAATTTACCTTAGCGTACAAACGGATGCTTTATGGTGCATCCGTAACAAACTTTGTGCCATATACTATTTTAGACGTAAATAGCGGCAAAAAGACATCATAATAATACTATAAATGTAAATAAAAAGCAAGCATAATACTATATGTTTTAGCATAATTTTGGTTGAATAATTTGTATAATCTGTACAAATGCCGTTAATAAAATGGCAATATTGACATAATAAAATTGTTGAAAATATAAAATTCACCTGATTACCGGGGAGCAGTATGGCAGTTTTTATAAGGCAAAACTTCGGTTAAAATTCGCTTTTATAACTTATATTTTATATGGTTGAAAAATGCACTTGCGACAGCAAGTGCATTTTTCTGGTGACCCGTAGCAGATTCGAACTGCTGTTACCGCCGTGAAAGGGCGGTGTCTTAACCGCTTGACCAACGGGCCGTTTATATTGTATTTATCTGCTTGGCTTAAAAATAACTGCACCACGGAGATATGGTAGCGGAAGTTGGACTTGAACCCACGACCTACCGGGTATGAACCGGTTGCTCTACCCACTGAGCTATTCCGCCGTTTCTACCTCCGCTGTGCAGCTTTCGTATTATATCAGCAAAGTTTATTGTTGTCAATAGCAAATTTTAAAAAAATCAAAAAATGCAATGTAAATACACTTGCCAAAAAATAGCCGGTCTGCTATAATGGTCAAAGGAAAGCGTTGATTTTTTCGGAGTAAACCAATGACCGGCGATTTTGCTTTGCACAGCAACCCCATACCGTATATAACCTCGTCTTTATTCGATTCCTACGGCATAAAACACCTGTTTGCCACAAAGGCCGGCGGGGTAAGCGCCGGGGTCTTTGAAAGTCTTAATTTTGCCGCCGGCAGGGACGAAAACATTGACAGCATTGAAAATATCGTTAAAAACCACGATATCGCCGCCTCGGTACTGGGCTTTGCCGCCGGCGACGTCTGCCGCACCCGTCAGGGACATACCGACAATATCGAAATCGTAAACAATACCCACAAAGGGACGGGTATCGAAAAGCCTCCCTTCCCGAAGGATGCGGACGGGCTTATCACAAAGGACACGGGGGTTTTGCTTTCGGTGAGGTCAGCCGACTGCGTACCGGTGCTGCTGTACGACATAAAAACCCACACCGCCGGAGCGGTTCATTCCGGCTGGCTCGGTACCAAAAAGGATATTGCCGGCAAAGCCGTTGAGCTTTTTCAATCTTTGGGAAGCGACCCCAAGGATATTATCGCCGCTTTGGGGCCCTGTATAAAAGAATGCTGTTATGAAGTGGGGAGGGAATTTTATGATTATTTCCCCGACCATGCCGACGCTTTTTCCGAAAGGGAAGGGAAAATCTATTTCAGCCTAACGGCGGTGATTTTAGAAAATCTTGTAAAACACGGAATACTAAGCCAAAACATGGATATCTGCCCCCTATGCACCTGCTGCGAAAGCAGTCTTTTCTTCTCCCACCGCCGGCAGGGAAACAAAAGGGGTACAATGGCGGCGTTTATAGCCGTAAAAGATTAACAAACACGAAAGGCAGGGACAAAAAAACCAATGAGTGACAAAATCCGTATCTTCCATTGTGCCGATCTGCATCTTGACTCCCCCTTTTCCCTTTCAACCCCCGACCAGGCGGAACAGCGGAGAATCGAACTGAGATCCGCCTTCGATTCGGCGGTAATGGTGGCAAAACAGGAAAAAATACAGTTGTTTTTTATATCCGGCGACCTGTTTGATTCGGAATACATAACCAGAGATACCGCCGAGTTTATTATAAGCGAATTCAACTCCTTCCCCGACTGCCGCTTTTTCATAACTCCGGGGAACCACGACCCCTATAACGATATTTCCCCCTATAAAAATATGCCCTTCCCTTCAAACGTCCATATCTTCACCGAAAAGGAAAAGGTGGAAATTCCCGAACTCAATACGGATGTTTACGGCATGGGCTTTACCTCCCTCAGCTATATGTCAAGTCCGGTGGCGGGCTACGGTATGCCCGATAAAAGTAAAATAAACATTCTGGTAACCCACGGGGACACCTCATCCCCCCTATCCACCTACGGACCTGTTACCAAAAGCGAGATAGCCCAGTCGGGCTTTGACTATATTGCCCTTGGGCATATCCATTCCCCTTCGGGGATATTACAGGAAGGCAACACCTGTTACGCCTACCCCGGCTGCCTTGAAGGCCGCAGCTTTGACGAGCCGGGCTACCACGGTGCCTACATGGGGACCATAGGCAAAGGGGAGGTGAACCTTAAATTCATAAGGTTTTCCAAGCGGAGGTATGAAACCGTAACCGTCGATGTAACCGGACTTTACGGCAAATCGGCGATTATCGAAACCATAAGGGGAACAATCCGCCCCTTCGGCAACGACACCGCCGTAAGGATTATTTTAACCGGCACCGTGTCGGAACCCTACATAATAACCCCTTCGGAAATAGGCAAGGGCTACGAATACCCCTTCAGAATAGAAGTGGTCGATTCCACCGTCCCTTCCATTGACTTTACCAAGCTGGAAACAGACACCACCCTAAAGGGGGTTTTCTACACCAAAATGACAAAACGCCTTTCGAAATGCACCCCCGGCAGCGATGAATACAACAAAACCCTTATGGCGTTAAGGTACGGCATTTCCGCATTGTACGACAGGAATATTATTGATTTCGGGGGAGGGGAAGGCAATGAATAGGGGAACCTATATCGAAAAAATCGACATCCAGTCCTTCGGCAAGCTTAAAAATATATCCATAACCCCCTCAAAGGGGCTGAATATCCTCACCGCCCCCAACGAGGCGGGGAAGTCCACCGTTGCGTCATTTATAAAATACATTTTTTACGGCTTTTCGGGGGTCAGAAAGCAGACGATATCCGAAAACGAAAAGCTGCTGTACACCCCCTGGGGAAAGACTTCGGTTTCCGGGGGAATTACAATAGTCACCCCGGAAGGGAAGTTCAGAATCGAAAGGTCCCAGAGCACAAACCGGGAAACCCTGACGGTTTATGACGTAAATACCGGAAAACCCGCCCATACGGGGGCGGTGCCGGGGGAGGTTTTCTTCGGCATCGGGGAGGAATCCTTCCAGAAGATACTGTTTTTCAAACAGCTTTACCTACCCAAAAACGGGGACGAGGCGCTGGCGGAGCAGATTCAAAACCTGATTTTCTCGGCTGACGAAAAAACCAATGCCGAAAAAGCCGAAAAGCGGATCAAAGACGCCCGCTCCACCCTTAAAAACAACCAGAAGCGGGGGCTTATACCCAATCTTGAAAACCTCCTTGAGGATTACGATGCCAAACTTACGAAATCCCTTGAAGTAAAGAAGGATCTGGATACCGTTCTCCAGTCGCTAAACGAAAAAAAGCAGAAGATTGACTTTAACGGGGAAAAACTGTCACTTCTTGAAAAGGAAGCGAAAAATATAAACAAATTCGAGGCGAAAAAACGCCTTGACGGTCTTATCGACCTGGCAAAACGCAAGGAGGAGGCGGAGAAGAAATACAAAGAATGTCTGGCTTCCTTTGAAGGGGGAAATCCCCCCGAATCCTCCTTCGTTCAGGAGCTTATCGACGACAACGCCAGATTCTCAATGCTCGAAAAAAAGCTGGATGAGACCAGCAAGGACATAAAGGACGAAACCAAACGCCATGAAATGGAAAGGGAATCCACCCCCTTCTTTGAAACCAGCCCGGAAAAGATAACGGGCAGACTCAAGACAAGGCGGGCATTTTCACTGCTTTTGTTTTTGACAAGCATCGGCGTTGCCGCCTTTGCCGGCTATCGGGCGTATATGTTAAACATCGACGGCATTTTCTACGCCCTGGCGGGGGGCTTTGCCCTAACCTTTATCATAAGCATTGTGCTGGCGTCAAAAACCCCCACTTTTATAAAAGATTTAGGTTTCGAAAACAAGACGGAGCTTATAAAAGCCATTAACGATTTCCCCGTGGTGAAAATGCGGGTCGAGGAAATGGCAAAACGCATAAAATCCCTTGAAAAAGCCTATGCAGAGGATTCCGAAAAATATGGCAACCTGAAAAAATCCATAGACAGCCGTATAAAAAAATACACGGCCGAGGAGGATATAACCTACGGCATTGCCATACAAAAGCTGCTTAATCTTTCCCTTGAAGCGGGTTCCCTTAAAGCCGAATGCATGACCCTGGAGGAAAGGCTTGACCTTGCCTTGAAGGAGGTCAACATTGAGGATCTGAAGCAAAAAGCGGAAGGGGCTGCCCTGCCCTTAAGAGAAGCGGGGGCGGTACAGCGGGAGATTGAGTTTTACAAGTCGGCAAACGAAGGTCTTAAGGTTCAGGAAATGGAACTGGAAAGGCAGAAAGCCTCCCTTGAAGCGAAATCCCCCTCGCCTTCCGTACTGTACGGCAAGCGGGAAGCGGTTAAGGCAAAGCTTGACGAATACAACCTGAAATACGCTGCGTTTGAAATAGCCCTGGAAGTGCTGGAAGAGGCGGGAGACTACATGAAATCCACCATCTCCCCCAAGCTTGCCCAGCTTTCCTCCGCCTATTTTACCGCCGTAACCCAGGGCAGGTACCCTTCCATGCTGCTTACCACCGACCTTACCATGTCGGTTGCCACCCCGGAGGGGGATAAGTCGGCGGACTATCTGTCGGGCGGGGCAAAGGACACCGCCTACCTGTGCTTAAGGTATGCCCTTGTGGACCTGCTTTACGACAGGGAAAAGCCCTTTATCCTCCTTGACGACGCTTTTTCAAGGATTGACGACGACAGGCTGAAGCTTATGCTTAAATCCCTGGTTTCCCTATCCGAAGACCAGCAGATAATGATTTTCACCTGCCATAATCGGGAAGGGGAATTTTTAAAGGAAATAACCAAAAAGGCAAAAACGCTGGAAATATAAGAGGGAGTGTTAATGGAACCGTCAACCCCGGTAAGCTATATAAAGGGAATAGGCGAATCGCGGGCCAAAGCCTTCGGAAAGCTTGGCATTAATACCGCATATGACTTATTATGCTTTTTTCCCCGCGCCTACGAAAACCGGGGAAATATCAAAAAGCTTATCGAATGCTTCGACGGGGAATCCTGCTCCGTTGTAATAAAAATCGACGTTCCCCCCAAGGAAGGGCGGGGAAAAAGCGGGATTTTTTATGTAAAATCCTCCGGAAGCGACGATACCGACACGCTGTATCTCACCTTTTTCAACAATAAATGGATATCCTCCTCCCTTGTGCCGGGAAGACTGTTTCGGGTTTACGGCAAAATCTGTTTTTCCCCCTACGGGCGGGAGGCGGTAAATCCGGTTATAGAGCCCTATTCGCCGGACCTGCCGTCGGTTATCCCCATTTATCCCCAAACCGGAAGCCTTACACAGAAGGTAATATCGGGAACGGTGAAAAATGTCCTGCCTCTGGCAAAGATGCTGCCGGAGGTGCTCCCCAGTACGGTTTTAACCCAGTTCGGTTTAATAACAAAGGCGGAAGCCTTTGAAAAAATCCATTTTCCCGAAACTACGGAGGATACCAAGCAGGCGGTCCGCCGCCTTGCCTTCGAGGAACTGCTTATATTCCAGCTGGCATTATCCAAATTCCGGTCAAAGCAGGTTATAAAAAAAGCGACGGCCTTTACCCAGAAGGGGACGGGGGTAAGGCGGTTTTTCGAAAATCTGCCCTTTGAGCTGACATCCGCCCAAAAGAAGGCGGTAAAGGAAATTTTTTCGGATATGCAGCAGGATATCCCCATGATGAGGCTTATTCAGGGGGATGTGGGGTCCGGCAAAACCGTGCTTGCCGCGGCGGCGGCCTATCTTGCCGCCAAAAACGGCTATCAGGCGGCGGTTATGGCTCCCACCGAAATCCTTGCTCTGCAGCATTACAACACCCTGACCGGAATGCTGGAAAAGTTCGATATTTCCACCGTTCTGCTTACCGGGGGAATGACCAAAGCCCAGAAGCAGAACGCAAAACAGGCGATAATAGACGGCAGCGCAGATGTCATAATCGGCACCCACGCCGTCATACAATCGGATGTGGAGTTTAAAAATCTGGGTCTTGCGGTAACCGACGAACAGCACCGGTTCGGGGTTTTCCAGCGGGCATCCCTTATAACCAAGGGGGAAAGGGAAATAACCCCCCATACTTTGGTTATGTCGGCCACCCCCATACCCAGGACACTAAGTCTTATATTGTACGGAGATCTGGACCTGTCGGTGCTTGACGAACTCCCCCCCGGAAGACAGAAGGTCGAAACCCGTGCCATGGAAAGCAAGGACAGGGATAAAATAAACTCATTCCTGCGGAGCGAAATAAAAAAAGGCCATCAGGTGTTTGTGGTATGCCCGCTGGTGGAGGAATCCGAAAACCTTGACGCCCTGTCGGCGGAAGAACGGCTTGAGGAAATAAAGATTGCCTTCCCCGAATTTACCTCCGCCATCCTTCACGGGAAAATGTCCTCAAAGGAAAAGAACAAAATAATGGCCGAATTCAAAGCGGGAAGTATAAACATCCTTGTGTCAACCACGGTGGTGGAGGTGGGGGTGGACATCCCCAACGCCACGGTAATGGTGGTGGAAAACGCCGAAAGGTTCGGCCTTTCGACCCTTCACCAGTTAAGGGGGAGAATCGGCCGGGGAAAAGACAAGTCCTACTGCCTGCTAATCTATGACAGGGAATCCAAAAAGTCAAAGGAACGGCTTGAAACCATGTGCCGTACCGACAATGGTTTTGAAATCGCCGAAGCAGACCTTAAACTCCGGGGACCGGGGGATTTCTTCGGGGAAAGGCAGTCGGGGGAAATTAAATTCAAGGTGGCGAGTATCGCAGACCTTCCTCTGATCGAGCAGACAAGGGCCTGCGCCAATGTGATAATCGATAAAGGACTGCTTAACGAAAACGAGTATGCCCGGATAAACGAAGAATCCGAAAAGCTGTACTTAAGCAACCTTAAGAGAAATATATTTAACTGATATGAAAATTGACGGCATAACAATCAAAAACGGAATATTCCTTGCTCCCATGGCGGGGGTTACCGACTACCCCTTCAGGGAGATTTGCGCCTCCCTTGGGGCGGAATGCGTCATAACCGAAATGGTTTCTTCAAAGGCGGTGTGCTACGGGGACAAAAAAACTTCCTCCCTTGCCTCCCTCGAATCCGACAGGCGGCCGGCGGGGATTCAGATTTTCGGTTCGGAACCCCATTTTATGGCAAAGGCCGCCGAAATGTTAATGGAATTTTCCCCCGACTTTATCGATATAAACATGGGCTGCCCGGTAAAAAAGGTGGTTACCAACGGGGAAGGCTCCGCATTGATGAAATATCCCTACAAATGCTTTGAGATCGTAAAGGCGGTTAAAAGCGCCGTTCCCGTCCCCGTAACCGTTAAAATAAGGGCGGGCTTCGACGGGAACCATATAAACGCCGACGAGGTGGCTAAATACTGCGAAGAGGGCGGAGCTTCCGCGATTTTCATCCACGGCAGGACAAGGGAAATGATGTATTCCGGCAGAGCCGACCGCAATATAATAAAAAAGGTAAAAAACAGCGTGTCGGTACCCGTGGTGGGCAACGGGGATATTTTTTGTGCCGGCGATGCGGTTTCAATGCTTAAGGAAACCGGCTGCGACGGGGTAATGGTAGCCCGGGGGGCGCTGGGGAGACCCTGGATTTTCGGCGAAATCGCCGCCGCGCTGGAGGGAAGGGAGTACGTCAATCTAACCCTTGAGGAAACAGGCGACATTATAAGGCGGCATATCGAACTTCAGGTGTTATACAGAAACGACAGTCTGCTGGCTTTAAGAAAACAGCTTTCCTGGTACACCAAGGGGATTCCGGGTTCGGCTTCGTTAAGAAACCGCTTAAACGCCGCCTCCGCTCCGGAGGAGTTTCTTGAAATAATAAATTCGGTTTACGCTTAGCCGGTGTTGCGGCAAATTATATGACTTTTTTGTGAATTGTGTGCAAAAATTTTTACACCAACACAAGCAAGTTGTGTAAAAGGTAGAAATATCTGCAAAAAATTATTTATTATTGACAAAACCCCCTTTAAATGCTACACTGCGGTATACAGTTAATAACTGTTAATAAACTTTGTTAGCCAAATATTCACAAAGAGCTGCCTGGCAATAGCCGGCAGTTCTTTTTTTATCCCCACCGCCTCCTGCAGACTGTCACTGATTAAGCGGTTCAAAACTCTGCTTTTTTTGTTAGAGCGATAAATGTTTAATATGGTAATCGTCGTAGGGGCGGATATCATCTGACCGTAACCTAAAAGCTAAATGTTACTTTATACAGAGCAGAAACGTAAACAATAATAGCCTCCCTTGTTCAAAGGGAGGTGGCGAAGCGTCAGCTGAGCCGGAGGGATTGGTAGCCCCGTAGGGGATCGGGTATTTATCACCTCCCTGAATACCGCCGTCCTTGACTAATGTTTTCCCCTGTGTTAATATAATAAAAAACATAAAGGGGTATGTTATGTTAACCCTGAAAAAGACTGTTATGCTTGTTTTAACCGCCATCCTGACCCTATGGCTTTTATACGCCTGCGGCCACGGCGAAAACAAAGGCACAAGTTCTGACACTTCTGAAAGTCAGGCCGTCTCATCGGTAGCGGCGGAAAGTTCGGCCGGCAATTCCTCCGGGGAGAGTTCCGAAAACCAGCCCTCAGACGAAAGTTCGGCAGCGGAAATATCTGTTGACGAAAGTTCAACCCAGGACACCTCATCCGCCGTACCGTCTGAAAGCGAATCTTCGGAAGAAGAATCCTCGGNNGAATCCTCGGTGGAAGAATCGTCAGAAGAAGAATCATCGGAAACCGAACCGTCAGAGGACGAATCATCGGCGGAAAAATCATCTGAAGATGAATCAAACGAATCGTCTGAAGAAGAATTATCGGAGGACGAATCATCGGAGGAGGAAGCAGTGAAAAACTGGCCATACATACAGGGCTCTTTTATCCAGTACAGCCCCTTTCTGAACTACAGCGAAACCCAGCTCGAAAAGCATTTCGACTATCTTAAGGAAGCAGGCATAGAATACCTTGTTTTATATTCCTCCGCATTTCTTGACAAGGAGGGCAAATACACCACTATTTATTATCCTTCCGAATACGCAAAAACCAAAAAATCAGCGAACTTCAGCGATACCTATTCGGATATAACCGAAAAAATACTAAAGCAGTGCCAAAGCCACGGCATAAAGGCATATATAACCCCCATAACAATGGATGGCTGGGGGAACACCTGGGGAGTGGGGCAAAAGGAAAAGACGGATGTATTTGTAAAGGAAACCCTTGAAATATCAAAGGAAATGTATAACCTGTTCAAGGGAAAATACGGCGACACCTTTTACGGCTGGTACTTCGCTCCCGAATTTTCCAATTACTTTATGTATTGGAACGATACCTATTATAATAATACCCGGGATATGTTCAACGCCATCCTCGAAGGCTATAACAAAATTGACAAAACCATGCCCTTCATGCTATCCCCCTATTTTGCCGATTATTACCCCTATTCCAACCCCAAGGATACGGCGGCGGCATGGGACAGGATTTTTTCGGGGATAAACTTCCGCAAAGGGGATATTTTTTGTCCTCAGGACTGTGTGGGAAGCGGTCTTGTCAAGATCGGCAGCTTCACCGAATTCTATTCGGAATTCAAAAAGGTTATAGACAAGTATGAAAATCTTGCCTTCTGGGGGAACCCGGAAGACTTCGTTCAGGTAAACTGGTCGTCTGCCCCCGTAACCCGCTATGTGCTTCAGCTGGAAAAGGCGGCGGAATATGTGGAGGGCTTTATTTCCTTCGCCTACTCCCACTACTATGCGCCGGACATTGCCGGCACCGATAAATTCCATAACGACTATGTAAGTTATTTCAATACCGGCAGGGTGGATTATTACGGCGAAAACCGGACCCCGGCATTTGTTTCAACAAACTACACTCCGGTGACCGCAGGGGTAAAGCTTGAGGCGGTGGTCAATAACTGCAAATACGGTGTTTTCAAGGTGGAATTTTACCGGGGCGGCACCCTTGTCGCCACCGTTATCACCTCAGAAGAGGATTACGGCAAGCCGCGGCTTACCCTTACCGGCTACGACAAAGCAATAACCGAAAACGGTGAATACGCATATTACGCAAAGGTATATGCCTTTTCGGGGGAGATTGTGTCGTCGGAGGTTAAAAAAATACAGATTGAAGTTGACAAATGCATAAGCATAGGTAAAAAATACACCACCGACTATAAAGGTTCCGCCACCTATCCCGATGACGGAAAGAAGCTCACCGACGGAAAGTTTGCCACCACCTCCTCATATGCAGACTCGGCTGCCTCGGGTTTTGCCGGTACGACGAATGTTTATTTTATCATTGACCTGGAAGGAGAGTACGCCATATCCGCTGTTGTTGCCAGAGCCTTAAACAGCGGCAGCGGCGGAGCCATTATCCCCACTACCGTCCGGGTGTCCTTTTCCGCGGACGGCAGCACCTATTCGAATCAGATAGCCCTTGACGGCCCCTCCCGCCCCACTGAAGCCGGCTGGGCTGTCGCCGAATTTAATACCGGGGGCGTTAAGGCAAGGTATGTCAAAATCGAATATCTCGCTTTGCGTAATTGGCTGTTTATAGATGAATTTTCGGTTTACGGCTCGTAGAATTAAATATTTCAATCAGCTCATCAATAACTAAAATTAATTTAAACAAACTTAAATTATATAATAAAATCAAACCGCTTATTTAATTTTATACTGTTTTTTAAATAACAAAATAAAACCGCGATATAATTAAAATCTACTTTAATAAAACAGAAGCCTCCGGCGAAAACCGGAGGCTTTGCTTATTATTGCTTTATTTTTCCCAAGGGAAGATATAATCTAACTTCAGTTCGTCCCTGACGGCGGAAAATTCCTTCTGAACCGCCTCGTTAATGGGAACGCCGGCGTCCTTCCTCTCATTCCATACAATCCATTCCTTTTCGCCGGCGGTGAATATCCGGTCGTGACCGGGGGCTTTTTCCGAAGCCCGCAGTTCCCGGAGTATGTCCCCGGAGATTTTCCGGAATTCCTCTTCTCCCATAAAGGCGTTGGTGTCAATGGCGATAAAGAAATGTCCGAGATGGTAGGGAACCAGCTTGCCGTCCTTTTTGCCGGTGAGCATCTTCAGGTAGTTACCCTGCTGGAGCGCCGCCGACAGTATTTCCACCACCGTGGCATAGCCGTAACCCTTATAACCGGCAAGCTCCTCGCCGATTCCCCCAAGGGGAGCCAAAGCCGCCTCGCCGGTGTTAAGCTGTTTTAATATTTCTTCGGAATTGGTCAGCGCTTCGCCGTTCCGGCCTATAACCATGCCGGCAGGGGTGTCCATACCCATTCTGGCGAAATATTCGATCTTTCCCCGCTGGGTTATTGAGGTGGCGCAGTCAATCACAAAGGGAAATTCCTCGTCGGTGGGGAGCCCTATGGTGAGGGGATTGGTGCCTAACATATTTTCCACCCCGAAGGTGGGGGCGATGGAGGGCCTTGCGTTGGTGCCGGTAATGCCTATCATCCCCGCTTTGGTGGCCATGGTGGCGTAGTAACCGGCAATGCCGTAATGGCAGGAATTCCTCACAGCCACCATTCCCATGCCGTATTCCCTGGCTTTGTTTACTGCCATTTCCATGGACTTATAGGCAATAACCTGTCCCATGCCGTCATGGCCGTCCACCACGGCGGTGGTGGCGGTTTCCCTGACAATTTCGAAATTTGTGACGGGATTCTGTATCCCCGCTTTTATCCTGTCGATATAAATGGGCTTAAACCTGTTTACCCCGTGGCTTTCGATACCCCTCCGGTCTGATTCCAGAAGCACGTCGGTGCAGATTTCCGCATCCTCCCTGGGTACCCCCACGCCCACAAAGGCGTCGGTAACAAAGGAAACAAGCGTATCCCAACTACAAACAACTTTAGCCATAATTAACCTCCAATGTATATTTTTCGAAACAATTATAGTCTTACCTGATTATTTTGTCAACAATACAAAAGGTTTTTCCTCTTTTTTCTTTTTGACATTTTGAAAAAAACGCTTGACAAACCTAAAAAAACGTGATACTATAATAAACTGCACTAAATTGCCCGTAGCGGCTAATTTTTTCATTTGTTTTAATTCGGAAAGTGAAAAAAGTTTACAAAAAATTAGCAAAGGGCGTCTTAAAGGAGTGAACGGTTAATGGTCAAAACCTGCTATCTAGGCACCCGCGAAAGGAAATCTTTCTCAAAGCACGAAGAAGTGCTGGAAATGCCCAACCTGATTGAGGTTCAGAAAAAATCCTTCCGCGATTTCGTGGAACGCGGAATCAAGGAAGTCCTTGACGACTTTTCCCCGATGACCGACTATTCCGGAAATCTGATAATTGATTTCATCGATTACAATCTCAGCGGTCCTCCAAAATACACAATTTTGGAATGTAAGGAAAGGGACGTCAACTACGCGGTGCCCTTTAAAGTCAGGGTAAGACTAACCAACAAAGTTACACAGGAAGTAAAGGAACAGGAAATTTATATGGGGGATTTCCCCATAATGACCGACAGCGGAACCTTTATTATAAACGGTGCCGAACGGGTTATCGTATCCCAGATAGTACGTTCCCCCGGGGTCTATTTCGACAAAATAGCCGACAAATCGGGGAAGCACCTGTTCACCTCCACGATAATCCCCTATCGCGGCGCATGGCTGGAATACGAGACTGATACCTCGGACGTTTTTTATGTTCGTATAGACAAGAACCGTAAATTACCCGTTACGGTGCTTCTGCGCGCATTGGGCCTTTCCGAAAATAAGGATATAATAGACCTTTTCGGCGGAAAGGAAAAGCTGATAAACGCCACTCTCGAAAAAGACTTAATGCCCCAGGAAGCCGAAAAATACCCGGGCTCAACCCCCCGTGACGAAGCGCTGAAGGAAATTTTCCGTAAGCTCCGTCCCGGCGACCCGCCTGTGGTGGATTCGGCCATTACCCTTCTGAAGAACCTTTTCTTTGACCCCAAGAGGTATGACATATCTCCGGTGGGAAGATATAAATTCAACAAAAAGCTCTCCCTTGCAAGAAGAATTGAGGGACATTCCCTGGTTCACCCCGTCGCAGACCCCATGACGGGGGAAATTCTGTTTGACAAAGGCCATAAGTTAAACCGCCATGACGCCGAACGGATTGAGAACGCCGGCATATGGTGCGTCACATTATCGGTGGAAGAAGACGAACAGTACAGCGAAGTCAAGGTGTTTTCCAACAAGATGGTGGACGCTTCCCATATCTGCGGCTACACCAACGAGGAACTGGGGCTTGACGAAAAGGTCAATGCGGACGTTCTGTTTGAAATCCTGCGGGAAGTAGGAAGGGACAACCCGGAAGAGCTTAAAAAAGCCCTTGCTTTACGCAAAGACGAACTTATACCAAAATCCATAACCGTTGACGACATTTTTGCCTCCGTCAACTATCTTATAAACCTTTACCACGGCATCGGTATCACCGACGACATCGACCATCTCGGCAACCGCCGGCTGCGTTCGGTGGGGGAACTTCTGCTCCAGCATCTGCGGGTGGGCTTTTCCCGTATGGACAAGATCGTCAAGGAAAAGATGACCACTCAGGACATTGAAACCGTAACCCCCCAATCCTTGATTAACATCCGTCCCATAGTGTCGGTAGTAAGGGACTTCTTCGGGTCATCCCCTCTGTCCCAGTTTATGGACCAGGCCAACCCCCTGTCGGAACTCACCCATAAGCGCCGTCTGTCCGCGTTGGGCCCCGGCGGTCTTTCCAGGGACAGGGCATCCTTTGAGGTGCGGGACGTCCATTATACTCATTACGGCAGGGTCTGCCCGATAGAAACCCCGGAAGGACCCAATATCGGTCTTATTTCCTGCCTTGCCACCTATGCAAGGGTGAACCGGTTCGGGTTTATTGAAGCTCCCTACCGGGTGGTTAAAAACGGAATAGTTACAAAAGAAGTAGTATATATCACCGCCGACGAGGAAGACGAGTATGTAGTGGCCACCGCCAACGAACTCATCGACGAAAACGGCAACTTCCTTGACAAGAAGGTAGTGGCGCGGCACAGGGAAATCATTGCCGAATACGAACCCATGGAAATCGACCTGATGGACGTTTCGGCTAAGATGGTGGTATCGGTTGCCACCGCCATGATCCCCTTCCTTGAAAACGACGACAACACCAGAGCGCTGATGGGGTCCAACATGCAGAAGCAGGCGGTTCCCCTTATGATCACCGAAGCCCCGATTGTTGCCACCGGCATGGAATACCGGGCTGCCCTTGATTCCGGCGTGGTGGTGCTCTGCAGGGAAAACGGCATTGTGGAATCGGTTACCGCCGACGAAGTGTCGGTTCGCACCGATTCCGGCAAGACGGATAAATATTCTCTTATTAAATTCAAGCGTTCCAATCAGGGAACCTGCGTAAATCAAAGACCCGTGGTGGAAAAGGGACAGCGGGTTAAAGCCGGCGACGTTATCGCCGACGGCCCCGCCACCGACAACGGGGAAGTTTCTCTGGGCAAAAACGTGCTTATCGGCTTTATGCCCTGGGAAGGCTATAACTACGAAGACGCCGTTTTATTAAACGAACGGCTTGTTAGGGATGACGTTTACACCTCAATACATATTGAGGAGTATTACTGCGAATCCCGGGACACCAAATTAGGCCCCGAAGAGATTACCAGGGATATTCCCAATGTGGGCGAGGATGTGCTTAAAGATCTCGACCAGGACGGCATCGTCACGGTGGGCACCGAAGTAAGGGCGGGGGACATTCTTGTGGGTAAGGTCACCCCCAAAGGGGAAACCGAACTTACCAGCGAAGAACGTCTGTTACGCGCCATATTCGGCGAAAAGGCCCGGGAGGTAAGGGATACCTCCTTAAGGCTCCCCCACGGCGAATCGGGTATAGTGGTGGACACCAAGGTATTTTCACGGGAAACCTGCGATGTTCTCCAACCCGGTGTTATAAAATGTGTCCGGGTTTATGTCGCCCAGAAGCGTAAAATATCGGTGGGGGACAAAATGGCAGGCCGCCACGGAAACAAGGGCGTTATTTCAAGAATTCTCCCCTCAGAGGATATGCCCTTCCTTGCCGACGGCACCCCGCTGGACGTGGTGTTAAACCCCCTGGGCGTGCCTTCCCGTATGAATATTGGTCAGGTGCTGGAAGTCCACCTGGGTATCGCCGCAAAGCAGCTGGGCTGGCATGTTATGTCCCCGGTGTTTGACGGCGCCAAGGAAAGCGAAATAGTCGAACTTCTCGAAAAAGCTCATATCCACCGTCCGCTGGAAGAAAAGGAAACGGTAATGGGCAAAGAGCTGTTCAGACAGGACTTCGACGAAAACGGGGTAGAAGTGCTAAACCGCATCACCACCGAATGGGTGAACGAAAATCAGCAGGAATTCGAAGAGCTGAAGGCCCGTCAGCGGATAAGAGTGGTTGACGGTAAAACCACCCTCTATGACGGCAGGACCGGCGAACCCTTCAGCAACCCCGTGACCGTGGGTTATATGTACTTCCTTAAGCTTCATCATCTTGTTGACGATAAAATCCATGCCCGTTCCACCGGGCCCTACTCCCTTGTCACCCAGCAGCCTTTGGGGGGCAAAGCCCAGTTCGGCGGCCAGCGGTTCGGGGAAATGGAGGTCTGGGCACTGGAAGCCTACGGCGCAGCCTACACCCTTCAGGAAATCCTTACGGTTAAATCCGACGACGTTAAGGGCAGGGTAAAGGCCTATGAAGCTATAGTAAAGGGACACAACATCCCCACTCCGGGAATTCCCGCCTCCTTTAAGGTGCTTGTCAAGGAACTTCAGGCGCTCTGTCTTGACGTAAGGGTGCTTGACAGGGACGACAGGGAAATCAATCTTAAGGATTATTCCGACAGCGAAGAACTTAACGAAAAAAGATATTCCGAAGCCGAACTCGGCGAAAACGTGCTTGACGCCGACGCAGATTCCCTTATGTACGACGACGAAGAAGGCGTTGTTTCAGAAGGGGACGAGGATGAGGATTTCCTTGAGGATTTCTCCGGCGATGACCTGGGTTTCGGCGATGATGTCGCTGACGAAGATATGTAGAAAGGGGACATAAACTATATGGAAAACATGGAATTTGAATCCATAAAAATAGGACTCGCATCCCCGGAAATGATAAGATCATGGTCCTACGGCGAGGTGAAAAAGCCCGAGACCATAAATTACAGGACATTAAAGCCCGAAAGGGACGGACTTTTCTGCGAACGAATCTTCGGCCCCACCAAAGACTGGGAATGCCACTGCGGTAAATATAAAAGAGGGGCAAGATACAAGGGTAAAATATGCGAAAAGTGCGGCGTTGAAATAACCACCAACAAGGTGCGTCGTGAACGCATGGGACATGTGGAGCTTGCCGCCCCCGTTTCCCATATCTGGTATTTCAGAGCTATCCCTTCAAAGATGGGGCTTTTACTGGATTTGTCCCCGAAGCTGCTTGAAAAGGTGCTTTATTTCGCCAGCTATATAGTCATCGACCCGGGCGATACCCCCCTTGAAAAGAAGCAGTTATTATCCGAACAACAGTATAAAGACTATAAAGAAAAATACGAGGACGATTTCCGGGTGGGAATGGGGGCGGAAGCCATAAAGGAACTGCTCCAGGAAATCGACCTTGAGGAACTTGCGGTTAATTTAAAGCGGGAACTCCAGACCGCCCAGGGACAAAGACGGGTAAGGTTTATAAAACGCCTTGAAGTGGTGGAAGCTTTCCGCCTTTCGGGGAACCGTCCCGAATGGATGATACTTGAAGCCCTCCCCGTAATACCCCCCGATATCCGCCCCATGGTACAGCTTGACGGCGGCAGGTTTGCCACCTCCGACCTTAACGACCTGTACCGGCGGGTTATAAACCGGAACAACCGGTTAAAAAGACTTATCGAGCTGGAAGCTCCCGAAATTATTATAAGAAACGAAAAGCGTATGCTTCAGGAAGCCGTTGACGCCCTTATCGACAACGGCAGACGGGGACGTCCCGTAACCGGCCCCAACAACCGCCCCCTTAAATCCCTTTCCGAAATGCTGAGAGGTAAGCAGGGACGGTTCAGACAGAACCTGTTAGGCAAGCGGGTTGACTATTCGGGGCGTTCGGTTATAGTGGTGGGACCCGAACTTAAGATATACCAGTGCGGTCTTCCCAAGGAAATGGCCCTTGAACTGTTCAAGCCCTTTGTAATGAAGACCCTTGTTTCTACCGGTAAATCCACCAACATAAAGGATGCCAAAAAGCGGGTTGAAAGAGCGACTCCGGAGGTCTGGGACGCCCTTGACGCGGTGATTAAGGAACACCCCGTGCTGTTGAACCGGGCGCCCACGCTGCACCGGCTTTCCATACAGGCCTTTGAGCCAATACTGGTGGAAGGCAGGGCGATTAAGCTTCATCCCCTTGTCTGCCCCGCATTCAACGCCGACTTCGACGGCGACCAGATGCCGGTACATGTACCTCTGTCGGCGGAAGCCCAGGCCGAAGCGCGGTTCCTTATGCTTTCGGCAAACAACCTGCTTAAGCCGGTTAACGGCCATGCCGTTACCGTTCCTTCCCAGGACATGGTGCTGGGTTCCTACTTCCTTACCCTTGACAAGGAAAACGAACTTGGGGAAGGCAAACATTTCATCGACCTTGATGAGGCGGTTATGGCCTATGAAAACGGCTATCTGTCCCTTCATGCCAAGATATATGTCCGGATAAGCCGGGAAATAAACGGGCAGACCGTAACCGGTGAGGTCCATACAACCTTAGGGCGGCTTATTTTCAACCAGCCTATCCCTCAGGATCTGGGCTTTGTGGACAGGAGCGACCCCAAACAGATTTTAAGACCGGAAATAGATTTCGTAACCACCAACAACGAGCTGGCGTTGATAATCGACCGCTGCATAAGAAGGCACGGCAACGCCGTAACCTGCGAAGTCCTTGACAAGATAAAGGCAATGGGCTTTAAGTATTCCACCAAGGGTGCCATGACCATATCGGTTTACGATATGACCATCCCCCCCGAAAAGAAGGAACTGCTTGAGGAAGCCGACAAAAAGGTGGACGTTATCACCGAATTCTACCGGGAAGGCCTCCTTTCCGACGAAGAACGTTCAAAGCGTGTAATAGATGTATGGGAAAAATGCACCAAGGACGTAACCGACGCACTGCAGCACAACCTTGACCGCTACAACCCCATTAACATGATGGCGGTGTCCGGCGCAAGAGGTTCAATAAAACAGATAAGACAGCTTGCCGGTATGCGGGGACTTATGGCCTCCGCCTCCGGTCAGACAATAGAATTGCCGATTAAGGCAAACTTCCGTGAAGGCATGAAGATACTCGAATACTTCACCGCCGCCCGCGGCGCCCGCAAAGGCCTTGCGGATACGGCGCTGCGTACCGCCGACTCGGGCTACCTTACCAGGCGTCTTGTGGACGTTTCCCAGGATGTTATCATCCGGGAGGACGACTGCGGCGACAAGCGGGGCCTTTGGGTAAACAAGATTGCCGAATATCAGGGCAACAAGGAAGCGGTTATCGAAAAATTCGAAGAACGCCTTGTGGGACGCTACACCGTCGAGGAAGTTATAAATCCCGCAACGGGTGAGATAATAGTTCCCGCCGACACAATGATAAGCGAGGAACAGGCCACCGAAATCAAAGCGGCGGGCATCGAAACCGTCCATATCCGTTCGGTCATCAACTGCAAGGCCCGTCACGGCGCCTGCGTCAAGTGCTACGGTGCCGACCTTTCCAGCGGACGTCCGGTCAGTATCGGGGAAGCGGTGGGTATCATCGCCGCCCAGTCCATAGGCGAACCCGGTACCCAGCTTACCATGAGAACCTTCCATTCCGGCGGCGTTGCCGGCGGCGACATTACCCAGGGTCTTCCCAGGGTTGAGGAAATTTTTGAGGCCAGAAAGCCCAAAAAGTCGGCTCTCCTTTCGGAATTCGACGGTACCGTCAGAATAGAGGAAATCAAAAAAACCAAGCATATCGTGGTCAAGGATGACTACACCGGCGAGGAAAAGGTATTCAACATCCCCTATGTAACCAAAATAATCGTCGAAGACGGGGAAAAGGTCAAGAAGTGCCAGAAGCTCACCGAAGGCACCGAAACCCCGGGAGATATTCTCCGCATATCCGGTCTTGACGCGGTTTATACCTATATCATCAAGGAAATACAGAAGGTTTACCGCCTGCAGGGCGTTGAGATTGCAGACAAGCATATCGAAATCATAGCCCGGCAGATGACGAGAAAAATTAGAATCGACAACCCGGGCGACACCGATTTCCTTGTGGGCGCCTCCGTGGATATTTCGGAATTTGAGGCGGCAAACGAAAAAGTCAGACTTCAGAACGCCAAAAACCCCAATTCCACCGCCCTTATGGAAGCCGAAGGAACATCGCTGCTTTTGGGTATAACCAAAGCATCACTTTCCACCGATTCCTTCCTGTCGGCGGCCTCCTTCCAGGAAACCACCAAAGTGCTTACCGAAGCTGCGGTTAAGGGTAAAATCGACCCGCTGGTGGGGCTTAAGGAAAACGTCATAATAGGCAAGCTTATTCCCGCCGGCACCGGTATGAGGATGTACCGGGAAGTGGAAATAGACACCGGCGTGAAGTACGAAGGCACCTATGAAGCCAATTAAGTTAAATTGACATAAAAATAATGAGGTTTTAAGGTCATATTCTCAATATCGCACTATTGACTTAGTCGATGGTTTGATATATAATGACTCTTGTTGTGAAAAAATTTGAAAGGAGGAGTAAAATGCCCACATTTAATCAGCTGGTTAGGCACAGCAGGCAGAAGGTTTTCTACAAGTCCAAATCTCCTGCGCTTATGAAGGGAGTCAACACCTTAAAGAACTCCGCAATCGACCTTCCTTCCCCCCAGAAGCGCGGCGTTTGCACCAAAGTAACCATCAAAACGCCTAAGAAGCCAAACTCGGCGCAGAGAAAGGTGGCACGTGTCAGACTTTCCAACGGAATCGAAGTCTGGTCCTACATCCCCGGCATCGGCCATAATCTTCAGGAACACTCGGTTGTGCTGGTAAGGGGCGGGAGAGTAAAAGACCTCCCGGGCGTGCGCTACCATACCATCAGGGGAACCCTTGATGCCCAGGGCGTGGCAAAGAGAAACCAGGGCCGTTCGAAATACGGCGCCAAAACCCAGAAGAAGAAATAGTTTTTAAATCGGGAAAAAAGAATAAGTTCGTGTCAGGAACGCGATTTATATATATAGATATATACGCTTTCTTGGCACTGACGGGAATTATTTTTCGAGTACCTGTGAACTCATCAGGCAATTTTGCCGATAATGAAGGAGGGAAGAAAAGTGCCAAGAAGAGTGCATGGTTTTAAAAGAGAAGTCCTGCCCGACCCCGTTTATAACTCCACTTTGGTGACAAAGCTTATAAACAATATAATGCTTGACGGGAAAAAGGGCGTTGCTCAGAAGATAGTCTATGAAGCCTTCGACATAATTAAAAACAAGACAGGCGTAGACCCCCTTGAGCAGTTTAAAAAAGCTCTTGACAACATTATGCCCAATCTTGAAGTAAAGGCAGTCCGCCGGGGCGGCGCAAACTATCAGGTTCCTATGGAAGTGCGCGCCGAAAGAAGGCAGACCCTTGGGCTCCGCTGGCTAATAAATTATGCCAGAAACCGCAGCGACAAGAACATGTCTGCGAGACTTGCAGCCGAAATAATGGATGCGGTCAACAACACGGGGGGCGCTGTCAAGAAAAAGGAAGACACTCACAAAATGGCCGATGCCAACAAGGCATTTGCCCACTATCGCTGGTAAACATTTACACCCCATAGCCACCGTTGAACCGGCTATGGCGGGAAGGAGATTATATGCCGTTAACGGATAAATATTCCCTTGACAAAATGCGTAATATAGGCATTATGGCGCATATTGACGCGGGAAAAACCACTACCACAGAAAGAATACTCTTTTATACAGGAAAAACCCATAAGCTCGGGGAAGTTCATGAGGGCGCCGCCACAATGGACTGGATGGAGCAGGAACAGAAGCGGGGGATAACCATAACCTCCGCCGCCACCACCTGCCATTGGAAAGGCCACCGCATAAACATTATAGACACTCCGGGACATGTGGATTTTACCGTTGAAGTGGAAAGATCCCTGCGTATTCTCGACGGGGCTGTGGCGGTTTTCTGCGCCAAAGGAGGGGTTGAACCCCAGTCCGAAACCGTATGGCGTCAGGCGGATAAGTATCAGGTACCGCGAATGGCATATGTCAATAAAATGGATGTTATCGGGGCTAACTTCTACCGTGTCGTCGACATGATGACCGACCGGCTGAAAACCAACCCGGTACCCATTCAGCTCCCCATCGGCAGCGAAGCCGATTTCAAGGGGATTATAGACCTTGTAAGCATGAAAGCGTATTTTTACGGCGACGATCTGGGTATCGACATAATCGAAACCGAGGTTCCCGAAGAATACCGGGAAAAAGCCGAAAAATACCGTATAAACCTGATAGAGCACGTGGCGGAATTCGACGACAGCCTTTTTGAAAAATACCTTGAAGGCAGCGAAATTGCTGTCGGGGAACTTAAGGCCGCCATAAGACAATCCACCATATCCAATAAGATGGTACCCGTTGTCTGCGGGACGTCATATAAAAACAAGGGCGTTCAGAAACTCCTTGACGCCATTGTGGATTATATGCCCTCCCCCGTTGACATACCTGCGATTATCGGAACAAACCCCGTCACCGACAACGAGGAGGAAAGGCATCCTTCCGTAGATGAACCCTTCTCCGCGCTGGCATTCAAGATTATGACCGACCCCTTTGTGGCGGGAAAGCTTTGTTATATAAGGGTTTATTCCGGAAGGGTAAAAAGCGGGGATATGCTGTATAACCCCATTAGGAAGAAAAGGGAACGCTTAGGCAGAATAGTGCTTATGCATGCCAACCACCGGGAGGAAGTGGATTCGGTGGGAGCCGGGGAAATTGCCGCCATTATCGCGGCCAAGAATATGACCACCGGCGAAACACTGTGTGATGAAAAACATCCCATTATCCTTGAATCCATGGAATTCCCCGACCCGGTAATAAGGGTGGCAATCGAGCCCAAGACCAAGGCGGGTCAGGAAAAGATGGCCCTTGCCCTTTCCGAACTATCCGAAGAAGACCCCACTTTCAAGAGCTATACCGATTCCGAAACGGGACAGACCATTATCGCCGGTATGGGGGAACTTCATCTTGAGATAATAGTTGACCGCCTGTTAAGGGAATTCCGTATCGAAGCCAATGTGGGGCAGCCCCAGGTTTCCTACCGGGAAACCATACGCCGTCAGGCGAAGGCGGAAGGGAAGTTTATCCGCCAGTCCGGCGGACGTGGTCAGTACGGCCATGCCATACTCACCATCGAGCCCAACGAACAGGGTAAAGGCTTTATGTTTGTTGACAACGTCAAGAACGGCGATATCCCGTCAAGTTATATCCCGGCGGTGGAAGACGGCGTGAAATCCGCCATGAACTCCGGCGTGCTTGCCGGCTACAATGTGGTGGATGTTATCGCAACCCTTGAAGGAGGTTCCTACCACGAGGTGGACTCGTCGGAAATGGCCTTCAAGATTGCCGGTTCAATGGCTTTCAGGGAAGCAATGCAGAAAGCCGACCCGGTGCTTACCGAACCTATTATGCTGGTGAATGTTATCTGCCCCGATGAATATACCGGGGATATAATAGGCGACCTGACATCAAGGCGGGGGAACATTACGGGTATAGAATCGGAAAACGGCGTTCAGCAGATTTCGGCCTTTGTGCCCTTGTCTTGTATGTTCGGCTATGCCACGGATATGAGGTCAAAAACCCAGGGGCGGGGCGTTTATTCCATGCAGCCCAGCCACTATGCCGAGGTGCCGAAATCCATTCAGGAGCAAATCACCAGCAACAAGGCTAAACCCTATTAAGCAAACCCCTAACTAACGGTAATTAATTAAAAACCCCTATAAATTAAGCCTTTTGGGATTAATTTTTCCAAAAATGCTTGACTTAACCGAAAAATTTAATATAATTATCCTATACGAAGAAAAAAATAATAATTATATCATCTATTCAGGAGGATAAAAATGGCAAAAGCTAAATTTGAAAGAAACAAGCCGCATATTAATATCGGCACTATCGGTCACGTTGACCATGGCAAAACCACCCTTACCGCAGCTATAACCAAGACTCTTTCCTTTTTAGACAATTCCGTTGAATTTCTGGCATATGACCAGATCGACAACGCCCCCGAAGAAAAGGCAAGAGGTATAACAATCAATACCCGTCACGTTGAATATCAGACCGAAAACCGTCACTATGCTCACGTTGACTGCCCAGGCCACGCCGACTATGTTAAAAACATGATTACCGGTGCCGCTCAGATGGACGGCGCAATCCTCGTGGTTGCCGCCACCGACGGCCCCATGCAGCAGACCCGTGAACACATACTCCTTGCCCGTCAGGTTGGCGTTCCCGCAATAGTCGTTTACCTCAACAAGACCGACCTTGTGGACGATGAAGAACTCCTCGAAATCGTTGAAATGGAAGTTCGTGAACTTCTTTCCGAATACAACTTCCCCGGCGACGACACCCCCATTATCCGCGGTTCCGCCCGTGACGCGCTTTTGTGCGAATCCAAGGATTTAAACGACCCCGCCTACAAGTCCATTATTGATCTTATGGCAGCGGTCGACTCCTTCATCCCCACCCCTGATCGTAAAGCCGATCTCCCCTTCCTTATGCCTGTTGAAGACGTGTTCTCCATCACCGGCCGCGGCACCGTGGCTACGGGCAGAGTTGATCGCGGCACCGTTAAGGTATATGACAACGTGGAAATCGTCGGCCTTCAGGACAAAGCCAAACCCACCGTTGTTACCGGTCTTGAAATGTTCCGTAAGACCCTTGATTACGCTGCAGCCGGCGAAAACGTGGGCTGTCTGCTCCGGGGCATAGACAAGAAGGACATCGAAAGAGGTCAGGTGCTTGCCAAACCCGGCTCCATTAAGCCCTACAAAAAGTTTATGGGTCAGGTTTACGTTCTTACCGAAAAGGAAGGCGGCCGTCATAAACCCTTCTTCACCAACTATCGTCCCCAGTTCTATTTCAGAACCACCGACGTTACCGGTGTTATCACCCTTCCCGACGGCGTTGACATGTGCCGTCCCGGCGACAACGTAAACATGTACGTTGAGCTCATCACCCCCATCGCTATCGAAAAGGGACTCCGCTTCGCTATCCGTGAAGGCGGCAGAACCGTCGGTTCCGGCGTTGTGGTTGAAATAACCGAAAATAAGTAACCCTCATAACAAATAAAGCTTCGGGGCGGGGTGGAAATCCCCACCGGCTGTTATAGTCAGCTAACACAGAAATGTGCCGAGCAGGTGAAATTCCTGCACCGACGGTT
Organism: Clostridiales bacterium UBA1389; assembly: GCA_002305335.1. Taxonomy (GTDB): domain Bacteria; phylum Bacillota; class Clostridia; order Oscillospirales; family CAG-382; genus UBA1206. Next base: position 8,891 of record DBQR01000032.1, on the reverse strand, counting down.
AAAGTCCGGATGACAGAAGCAACAAAACATGTTTTTGTTCGCCCCCGTTTTTACGGGGGCGTTTTATTTGACATATTAAAGGAGGTANNTATTTATGAAAGAAACGGCAAAAACACTGAATATAATTTACGAAAACCTCCACCACCGGGCGATGAAGCTGGAAAGCGAACTTTCCTCCGGCGGTTTCGACTGCTCCTGGGGCTGGGAAAACTATTTCGGCAAAACAGACGGGGAAATAAGGTATTATCCCCTCCCGGTCGTCGCTGTCCACGGTCTCGGGAATATATTTCTTGAACTCAACTCCTGTTATTTAACCGCCACCTATTCAAAAACCGGTTTGGGAATGCTGGAACTTGAAAAGTTAGCGAAAATACATAAATACGAAATCTTCTCCGCCGACGATAAAACCTTAAAGGTGTATTCCCCAGAAGACGATATTTCCCAGATAAGGACAAAGCTGTTTATAACTCCCGGGGATTATTTCTGTATCTGCGTCCATATGCCCTCCGAACAGGACTTCAACTCCGTCCGGGAGGTACTGGCGGAATTCCGGGTTCCCGAAGACATGATTGAAAATCATGTATAACTATTTTGATCAATTGAAAGGTCTTGCTGAATGAACTACCAACATATAAAAAGAATAACCCTTACCGCAATTCTTTCGGGCATCGCCTACTTACTTATGGTTCTGGAATTTTCGGTGCCCCTGGTGCCTTCCTTTATAAAAATGGATATATCGGAATTCCCGGCACTTGTTGCCGCCTTTATAATGGGTCCGGTCGAAGGGATTATCGTCTGCTTTATAAAATGCTGCCTTCATCTTTTCAACACCTATTCGGGAGGGGTGGGGGAACTGGCAAACTTCCTTATCGGAGCCACCTTTGTGGGTATTGCCGGGGTAATTTACAGATATAAAAGCACCTTTAAGGGAAGTATTTTTGCCTGCCTTGCGGGGATTGTCGCCATGGCGCTTATAAGCTTTCCCGTAAACTTGTACATTTCCTATCCCGTATATGCGAAAATGATGCCTTTGGAGCAGATAATACAGGCATATAAGAGTATTCTCCCCTCGGTGGGTTCCCTTGAGTCGGCTTTGCTTATATTCAACGTTCCCTTTACCTTGGTCAAGGGTCTTTTGGTGTCGGCTTTAAGCCTTATAACCTATGGAAGGTTCAAACATTTTTACTATTCCAAAAAGGGTGAAAATTGTTTACAATAGAGTAATTTACATTTCGTTTAAACCGTGGTAAAATGTTTAAAAAGCGGTTCGTCCGCCATAAAAAAGAGGGTGGGAACTTTTGATGAACGTGGCATTTTACCTTACGCCCAAATCCAGCGTGGTTTACCTGTACGGCGACCAGACGGTTAAGCAGGGGCTTGAGAAAATGAAAAGCCATGGCTATACCGCCGTTCCCGTAATCGACCGGGATGGGAAATATATCGGTGTTGCCACCGAAGGGGATTTTCTCTGGTTTATGTACGACCTAATCCGAAACGGCTCCGCAGATATTACAACGGATATGAAAGCCGCCTGTATTCAGGATGTAATAAACACCCAGCGATTCAATCCGGTACCCATAAACATATCCGACGAGGAATTGATTTTGACCTCACTGAATGAAAATTTCGTCCCCGTCATCGACGACCGGGAAATATTCATCGGTATAGTAACAAGAAAATCCATAATTTCCAAAATGGCAGAAAAACGAAAAAAGATAAAAGAGCTTCAACGATGAAGCTCTTTTAAATTCTATACAGGCATAGTATAAGTTTTTACCGTGTGTTATATTTTATTCATTCCCGCCGTCAACCAGTTTATACAGATTAGCCGCTTTACTTAAAGACTTTAATTTGATAATGTTCTCCAGATTATAGCACAGCAGAACTTTGTCCGCTTCAAAGGCATAATCGTTAACTAAGTTTGGCACCATGCTTATATCCACTACCACCAGATCAAAGTGCAGCGCCAGGAAGGGGGCAAGGGAATGGCCGAAGGAATCCTTTACTAAAAGGAGTGTCTGACGGTTTTCGGCATTATTTCTGGTAATAAAAGTAAGACCGTTTGTGGAGGATAAAAACATACTGTACTTATCGCTGCCTTCAAAGAGCTTATCCAGATAATCGAAGTCATAGAATCCCGAAAAGGTTTTCCATTCCTCCCCGTTATTTTTTTCCGCTTCAACCTTTATCTTCATTGTATAGTTGCCGGGGTCGTCACCCTTAAGCACCCAATAGTCGATTGTGTCCGGGGATATTTCCCGGTTTCCCGCTTTGGCATAGGTGGTACCGTAGAATCCGTCGGATGCCGTAATCACGTCAAAATCGTCAATATCATAGTAATCCATACCGAAGGCCTTCATTACCTCCGCATAGGCATAGTAAGCACCTAAGGTTGTCCAGTGGTGGTCGGTTTTGAAGTAAACGTACTCGCCTTTGGCATACAAAGCCCGGTAATTGTCGTAAAGGTCAATGTAGTTTTCCCCTTTAAGCTTTTCCCGGACAAAGCTTATAAGCTTGTCGCTGTTTTCGGAAGGATAGTCAAAGGCGGAAGCCGCCGCATCAATTGTCCGGGGAGCAAGAATGGCGGTAAAGGGAATCTGCATTTCGTCAAACTTTTTAAAATANNTAGCCTTCCTCATGGTTAAGACCGTCATGGGCGGAAAAAAGCCTTACCGCCATCTGGTCATTCTTACCGAAAACTACCCCGTTGTTTTCCTTCTTTAAAAGCAGCTGTTCGATACCGCACTCGAAATTTACAAACCAACCTCGCAGGGGGAACTGGTCGTTAAGATAGGCGTTCATTCCCTCGGTAAATTCCCCGTCCTTTAGCTTCTGCCAGGTAAATTCCGGGAAGGTCTGAAGATTACGTTTTTCCTCGGCGGAGTAAGAGACGGAAGGTTTTATAACAAAAGCGATAGCAAAGCCGAATATAATTCCTAAAAATATTATAATTGTCATAATGCTGACTATTTTTTGCTTTTTCATTTCGCACCTCATCAGAAACGGGTGTACAGGAAGGGGGAATAGGTGTAATTAACCATATATGCCACGCAGATTAGCAGCACGCACCCCATAATTACCGGTACTGCGTAAGCAAAAGCGGCAACTTTTTCCCTTGCCTTGTCAAACAGCCTTTTGGGGTATGGGGTGGAGGCAACGGCGCCTATTACGAGTATGGGGAGGAACCTCAACAAATCATATAAATTGGTTTTGGTGGCGAACGCATCCACTCCTATGCCGAACATGGCCTTAAAGCAGGCAAATCCCGCCGAAAGGTCGGTGAAATAAAAGATAAGCCAGCCGATGACTACAAGGAACAAGGCATAAAGATGGGAGAAAAAGGAGGGTATTTTACTAAGTACCTTTAACATAAACAGTTTTTCCAGAATCAGAATAACCCCGAAATATCCGCCCCAGATTAAAAAGTTCCAGGAAGCGCCGTGCCAGAAGCCGGTGAGCAGCCAGACAACCGCTATATTCCTGATTTGCTTTCCAAAGCCCTTGCGGTTCCCCCCGAGGGGAATATAGACATATTCCTTGAACCAGGTTGACAGGGAAATATGCCATCTCCGCCAGAATTCGGTTATGGATTTTGAAATATAGGGGTAGTTGAAGTTTTCAAGGAATTCAAAGCCTATCATCTTGCCGAGGCCTATTGCCATATCAGAATAACCCGAAAAGTCAAAATAAATCTGGAAGGTGAAGGCGATAATAAGCAGCCACGCACCTAAGGTGGTGACCTGAAAATCAAGGGAGAAATTATAGTATCTCACCACCGCCGCCATGGAGTCGGCAATGAGAATTTTTTTTGCAATCCCCGCCACGAACCGCCCTGCCCCTTCGGCAAACTTGTCTCTGTTTTCCTCCCGGTAGGTAAGCTGGTCGTCAATATCCTTGTATCTTACGATAGGTCCGGCTATAAGCTGTGGATAAAGGGTGACATAGGTACCGAAAGCGATAAAGCTTTTCTGAAGCCTGCAGTCCCCACGGTACAGATCTATCGAATAGGACATTATCTGGAAGGTATAAAATGAAATACCGATAGGCAGCTTCAGCCATCCAAGAGTTTCAAGGTTCGCAAAGATAGGTATTGCGGAAATGTTGCTTATAAAAAAGTTGGTGTACTTAAAGAAAATCAAAAAGGCTAAATTGATACAAAGGGAAACGGCAAGGTAAATCCTTGCTTTTTTAATATCTTTTTCCCTGTATTTTGCAATGAGAAATCCAAGGCCGTAGGCGCTTAGAATGGATATAATCATTATTATTATAAACAGCGGTTCGCCCCAGCCGTAAAAGGCAAAGCTGTAAATAAACAGCACCAGCATTCTGAATTTCTTAGGCACAATAAAATAAAGTACCATGAGGGTAGTGAGAAAGGCAAAAATGAAAATCAAGGATGAAAATACCACAGCCGAATTTCCTTTCGTTTTTTACTTCTATTTGTCTTCCAGCTCAAGGAGGGAGGTATCGATTTCGGTGTCGCTTTTAACCTGGCCTATTATTTTCACTTCGTTTGGGGCAAAGGTTTTAATCGAGTTGTTGGCGTCCTCCATTTTAACCTTTACTTTTCCGGTCAGAAAGTTGGATTCAACTATAACCCCTCTTCCCGCCGGGGTTATGACAAGACTGTCCACCTTCGGGAAGGTGGCGTATTCCTGCTCGTAAACTTCCTGTTCGAATTTAAGGCAGCACATAAGCCTGCCGCAGGTGCCGGAAATCTTGGAAGAGGAAAGGGAAAGGTTTTGCTCCTTCGCCATTTTTATTGAAACCTGGCTGAAATCCGAAAGGAAGGTTTTACAGCAGAAGGGCCTTCCGCAGACGCCCATTCCGCCGATAAACTTGGCTTCGTCCCGGACACCTATCTGCCGCAATTCAATGCGGGTGCGGAAAACCGATGCCAGATCCTTGACCAGATCCCTGAAATCCACCCGCCCCTCGGCGGTGAAGTAAAAAATCAGCTTGGCGTTGTCGAAGGTGTATTCAATGTCGATAAGCTGCATTTCAAGGTCGTGTTTTTTTACATGTTCCTCCCACACCGGCCTTGCGGCAGCTTCAAGCTGGCGGTTCAGGACGTCTTTTTCCCTGTCCGCTTCGGTGGCTTTTCTTAAAACCGGCTTTAACGGGGAAACAATCTCCTTTTCGGGGACAATCCGGTTGGGGAGCACCACCTCGCCGTATTCCATACCCCTTACGGTTTCCACAATGGCGTG
>DBQR01000032.1:0-3644 GCA_002305335.1 Clostridiales bacterium UBA1389 | reverse complement strand
GGGGTTTTATTATTTTAGGTTGGAATAAACCTTAAGGGCAAAAAAGTTGAGTATTAAATTTATATTGCCGTTGGCGCTAATGCCTTCATAGGCGGAAATTGCCTCATTGGCGATATTCATTAACTTTGTTTCGGTAGCCTTTTTGGCGTATCCGGCGGCTTTTTCGGCGGGAAGGAGGGTAAAGCTTTCGAATTTCTGCTTAGCCCTTATAATGTCGTTGGTTACCGTTATGATTGCCGAAAGAAATTCCTTTGCCTTGTTCCTGTCGTATTTCTTTAATTTGAAAAAATAAACAACGCCGGATACAGAATCGCCGAACATAAGGGAGGTAAATACAAAGACATCGTCCTTTATTTCCGCCTGCTTTTTTTCCAGCAGGCTCAGGGCTTTTCCGGGACTTCCTTCCGCCATGGAGGCGGCATATTCGATTTCCCCCTTGTCCTTTCGGGGGAATTTTTCGTAAAGCCAGGCGTTTATTTCGCTTTTCGAAGACGGGTGGAGGGTTATTATCCTCCCCCGTGAAACCACTGTGGGAAGCAGGGATTCCTTTTTATCGGTAAGTATAAAGAAAACGGCAGAATCGGGGGGCTCTTCAAAGAATTTCAGCAAAGCGTTCTGCGCCTGAACATTCATTTTATTGCCGTCTTTGATAATATACACCTTTTTGTCGGCTTCGTTGGGGAGGAAAAACACCGTCTTTTTAATTTCCCGTACCATCCCCACGGTTATAATTCCCCCCTCTTTTTCGGGGGATATCACAAAGAGATCCGGGTGGGTGGAATGGTTTATCTTAACACAGCTGTTACACTTACCGCAGGGTTTAACGTTTCCCCGGCACAAAATCGCCGCAGCGGCGAAATAGGCGAAAAAGGTTTTGCCGAAACCGGTTTCCCCCTCCACTATATAAGCATGGGAAAGCCTTCCCGAGGTCAGTTCCCGGCAAAACGAATCTTTTTGACTTCTATTGAATTTTTTGTCAAGGATATCCCATGCCATTTACAAAACCTCATTATATAATACCATAAAATACAATATAATAAAAGGGATATAGTGTTAAAATTAAGTCTTTTATCTTGTTAATACGGGCTTTTTTTAAATCTCAGTAAAAAGGGGTTGTGGTTTCTTGCGTCGGAAAGGGTGGTGGCCTCCTCGTGCCCCGGAAGGAGGGCGTAATCGCCGGGATAATAGTAAAGCCGTTTCAAGGATTCGCTCATTTCCTCATCATCCCCGCCGAAGATGGTGGTGCCTATGGAGTGCCTGAACAACGTGTCGCCGGTGAACATACAGTCTTCTATGATATAGCAGACGGAACCTTTGGTATGGCCGGGGGTATGGAGGACGAAAAACTCGAACTCGTCGATTTTATACTTGCCCTCCTTTGTAAACACCACGTCCGCCGGATACAAAGGTCTCGGGTCGCTTTCGATCATGGAGGAAAAAACGTCGGTTTCATACAGGCAGTTTTCGTCGTATTTGTGTATGGCAACCTGGGTGAGCTTGTTTCTTAAAGCGTCGGTGGCAAGGATATGGTCAAAATGACCGTGGGTTAAAAGAATAACCCTGCAGGAGGCACCGATGGAATCCAGCTTTGCCTTGATAAGGGGATAATCCCCGCCGGGGTCGATGACAAGGGCGTTTTTTGTGGTTTTGGATTTTAAAATATAACAGTTTGTCTTTAAGGGGGAAACCACAACCTTATAAATATAGCAACCGTTCATAAGCAAACCTCCTTAGATTTAATTATAAGAAAAATCAGCCAAAAAACAATAGGATTTTTCCCAAAGTCCAAAAAAATACTCCCCCCACTTGAAAATAGGGAAATATTATGCTAAAATACATTGATATTGATGAAGAGGCTTGATAATTATGAATAAAATCAAACAAATTTTAGCGTCGGGCATATATGATGCCCTTAAGGCAGACGGAATACCGGGTGTGGAGGACATTTTTAATGCCCTTGAATACCCTTCCGACGACAAAAACGGGGATATCTCCTTCCCCTGCTTTAAGCTGGCTAAAATTTTCAGAAAAGCTCCCCCGGTTATCGCAAATGAAATTGCCGGAAATATGAAAGCCCTCCCCGAAGTGGAAAGGGTTGAAGCCGTTTCCGGCTATGTCAATTTTTATATTTCCCCGGCATATTTTACAAATCTTCTCGGTGAGGTTACCGACGACAGGGATATAACAAATACCGGCGGCGGTAAAACCGTCTGTATTGATTTTTCCTCCCCCAATATTGCAAAAAAGTTCCATTTAGGCCATATAGGCACCACTATTATAGGCAATTCATTACGGAATATCTTCAAATACTGCGGCTATAAGGTGGTGGCCATAAACCATCTGGGCGACTGGGGCACCAACTTCGGCAAGCTTATCTGCGCCTATAAGATGTGGTCTTCCAAGGAGAAAGTGGAAACAGAGGGAGTAATTGAGCTTGAACGGATCTACGCCCGCTTTAACAAGGAAGCAAACGAAGACGACAAGCTGAACCAGCTTGCCAGGGACGCCTTCAGGGAACTGGAAAACGGAAACGAGGAATACCTGGAAATCTGGCGTTATTTCAAGGACATTTCCCTTAAGGAATATATGAAAACCTATAACCTGCTGGATATCGATTTCGATTCCTACAACGGGGAATCCTTCTTTACCGACAAAATGCCGCCGGTGGTGGAGGAGCTGAAAGCAAAAGAACTTCTGAAAATAGACGACGGCGCCAGCGTGGTTGACCTTTCGGAGTACAATATGCCGCCGGTGCTTATATTAAAGCGGGACGGCACCACCCTTTACCCCACAAGGGATATTGCCGCCGCCAAATGGAGGAAAGGGGAATACGGCTTCGACAAGTGCATATATGTCACCTCCGCCGGACAGTCATTGCATTTCGCCCAGTGGTTCAAGGTAGTGGAGCTTATGGGGTATGCCTGGGCAAAGGACCTTGTGCATGTCCCCTACGGCACCATGTCCTTCGGCGGGGAAAAATTAGCCTCCCGTACCGGTAATATTATTTATCTTGACGACCTGCTGGAACAGGCAATCGAAAAGGCGGAAAAAATTATCGAAGAAAAGAATGCCGCCCTCCTCAATAAGCGCGAAACCGCCGTTGCTGTGGGGGTGGGAGCGGTTATCTTCAACGCTTTGTTTAATTCGCGAATAAAGGATGTGGACTTTTCATGGGACACCGCCCTAAGCTTTGAGGGGAACACCGGCCCTTATGTTCAGTATACCTATGCCAGGGCTTCCAGCGTGCTCCGTAAAAGCGGCGAAACGCCGGATAGGGAAATTAATAATAATTATGTCCCCAATACCGACGAAATCCGCCTTATAAAGCAGCTTTCACTCTTCGGCGAAAAGGTGGTATCGGCAATGGATGCTTACGAGCCTTCGGTTATAACCCGCTATCTCCTTGAAAGCTGCTGGCTGTTCAACCAGTTTTACAATACCTCGCCGGTAATCCGCGCCGAAGCAAACGCAAAACTATTCAGGATACAGCTGACGGCTACCTTCAGGGAAATCGCCGGAAGGTGCCTTGATCTGCTCGGAATGAAAAAAACTCAGGAAATATAACCCAGAGGAGGAATATATATGTCAGGACATTCGAAATGGAGCAATATAAAGCATAAAAAGGAAAAAGCCGACGCGAAGCG
>DBQR01000019.1:64138-74194 GCA_002305335.1 Clostridiales bacterium UBA1389 | reverse complement strand
AAAATAAAAAGGAAACGGTTTATGTTTCCTTTTGTCGTATTATGCACCCAATTTAAGCATTTCATCGATACAGCGGCGGGAATCGGCAATTGTTTGTTCGTCAAGGGTTATTTCCTCGCCCGCTTTGGTCTTAACGAAGTTATACACATCAGACAAGGTGGTCAATCTCATATTGTGACAGACGGTGTCCTTGGAAAGGGGGTAAAACCGCTTTTCGGGGCAGTCAAACTGGAGGTGCTGGACTATGCTGTTTTCGGTGCCGATGATGAATTCCCTGTTGTCGCTTTTTTTGGCATAATCCATAATGCCGGTGGTGGAACCCACATAGTCCGCCATCTCCACCACCGAAGGCAGACATTCGGGGTGGACCAGCACCAGCGCGTCGGGGTAGAGTTCCCTCATCCGCGTGACATCCCTCGGGGTTATGCGAAGGTGGGTGGGGCAGCCCCCCCGGACCAGCATAATGTTTTTTTCCGGCACCTTCTTTGCCACATAGGCGCCTAAATTGCAGTCGGGGATAAAGATAATATCCTTCTGGTTCATTTTCGATATTATCTTAACCGCCGATGAGGAGGTGACACAGACATCGCAGACCGTTTTGGTGTCGGCGGTGGTGTTGATATAGCAGACCACCGCATAGCCGGGATTCTTTTCCTTCAGTTGAAACACCAGATCCCTGTCAATCTGGTCGGCCATGGGGCAGCCGGCGTCCCGGTGAGACAGGAAAACCCGCTTCCGGGGGGATAAAATTTTCACCGTTTCCGCCATGAACCGGACGCCGCACATAAGCACGGTATTCTGGGGGACCTCAGCCGCCTTCCGGCTTAAACCGAAGGAATCCCCGGAAAAATCGGCTATCTCCACAATATCCCGTGTCTGGTAGGAGTGGGCGAGTATGCAGATGTCCTTTTCCCTTTTAAGGCGGACAATCTCCTCCTGCATCTGGCTTACTGTCATTTGCATTTACCCTCCGAACAGTATTCGCAGCTTTCGCAGCTGGGGAATTTGCTTTTGTCGTAATCTATGCCGTACCTTTTGTAATAATCTTCGATGGCGGCCTTAACCGCCTCCTCGGCAAGCACCGAACAGTGAATTTTATGGGGGGGAAGACCGTCAAGGGCTTCGGCGACGGCTTTGTTGGTAAGGGTGAGCGCTTCGGAAATGGGCTTTCCCTTAATCATTTCGGTTGCCATGGAACTTGACGCGATGGCTGAACCGCAGCCGAAGGTTTCGAATTTTACGTCGGTTATAATGTCGTTATCTATTTTAAGATATATCTTCATTATATCCCCGCATTTGGCGTTGCCCACTTCCCCAACGCCGTCGGCGTCTTCGATTATTCCCACATTCCGAGGACGCATGAAGTGGTCCATTACCTTTTCGCTATATAACATGTTCTTTTTTACCTTCTTTCAGATCCCTCCACACGGGGGACATATTTCTTAACTGGTCGACGACTTCTGCCACTTTTTTGATAATATATTCGGCTTCTTCGTCGGTGTTGAATTCACTTAAAGTTATCCTTAACGAGCCGTGGGCGATTTCATGGGGACGCCCGATGGCAAGGAGGACATGGCTGGGGTCAAGGGAGCCGGAGGTGCAGGCCGAGCCCGAGGATGCCATTATCCCTTTGGCGTCAAGGTATAGCAGCAACGATTCCCCTTCGATCCCCTCAAAGCAGATATTTGCGTTTCCGGGGAGTCGGCTGTTTCTGTCCCCGTTTAATATGGAATGGGGTATTTTAAGCAGCCCGTCGATTATCTTGTCCCGCAAAGCGGTAAGCTTTTTGGAATTTTCGTCGATTTGCAAGCAGGCTTTCTCAAGGGCAGCCGCCATTCCCACTATGCCCGGTACGTTTTCGGTACCCCCCCGCTTTCCCCGTTCCTGGGCTCCCCCCTCGATAAGGTTTGAAAGGAGTATTCCCCTTCGGGCGTACAACGCCCCCACCCCTTTGGGTCCGTGGAACTTATGGGCGGAAATTGATAGCATATCTATATTCTGCTTTTTGACGTCGATATGGATATGCCCCGCCGCCTGCACCCCGTCGGTGTGGAAGATAACGCCTTTTTTCCTGCATATCTCGCCGATTTCGGCAATAGGTTGAATGGTGCCTATCTCGTTGTTGGCGTACATAACGGTAACAAGGCAGGTGTCGGGGCGGATGGCCGCCTCCACCTCCCCGGGACGGACTATGCCGTTTTCATGCACGTCAAGCAGGGTTATTTCAAAGCCCTGCTTTTTAAGCTTGTTCAGTGTATGAAGAACGGCATGATGTTCAAAGGCGGTGGATATAATATGCTTTTTGTTCTGCCTCAGTCCGATTTGGGAAGCGGAGATTATAGCCTGATTATCCGCCTCGCTTCCGCCGGAGGTAAAGTATATTTCCCGTGCCTCGCAGCCGATATTGTCGGCGATAATCTGCCTTGCCCTGTTTAGGGCGGTGGCCGCTTCCTGTCCTGCCGAATACAGTGAGGAGGGGTTGCCGTAATATATATCGAAATAAGGCAGCATTGCCTGTTTTGCGGCTTCGCTTAATTTGGTGGTAGCCGCATTATCTACATAGACTTTCATTTTTTGCGCTTTCCCGGCGGTATTGCCGCCGAAACCAGAATATTTTTGTGTTTTTTATATTATACCACAAATTATTCCGAAAATAAAGGGGTTGATAAATATCTTTCGCCAGTATCGGGTAAAACTGCCACAATCGTTTTGCCCTGGTTTTCGGGGCGCTTGGCAAGTTGGGTCGCCGCCCAAAGGGCTGCCCCGGAGGAGATTCCCACCAGCAGACCTTCGGTTTTTCCCACTTCCCGGCTGGTTCTGAAGGCGTCATCGTTTTCGACGGTTATTATTTCATCAATAATTTGGGTATTCAGAACCTGGGGGACAAAACCCGCTCCTATTCCCTGAATCTTGTGGGACCCCGGGTTTCCCCCCGAAAGGACGGGGGAAGCGGCGGGCTCTACAGCCACCACCTTTATTTCCGGATTTTTGCTTTTAAGATATTCCCCCACTCCGGTCACGGTACCGCCGGTACCCACGCCGGAAACGAAAATGTCAACCTTTCCTTCGGTATCGGTCCAGATTTCGGGACCGGTTTCCCTACGGTGGATTTCGGGGTTGGCGGGGTTGGTAAACTGACCGGGTAAAAAGCTGTTTGGGATTTCGGCAGCTAATTCGCTTGCCTTTGCAATCGCTCCCTTCATTCCCTTGGGGCCTTCGGTAAGCACGATTTCGGCACCGTAGGCCTTAAGCAGACTGCGGCGTTCCACCGACATGGTTTCGGGCATTGTTATTATAAGCCGGTAACCCCTTGCGGCGGCAACCGAGGCAAGCCCTATGCCGGTATTGCCGCTGGTGGGTTCGATGATGACCGAGCCATCTTTCAATAAGCCCCTGGCTTCGGCGTCGTCGATCATGGCCTTTGCGATTCTGTCCTTAACGCTTCCGGCGGGGTTGAAATATTCCAGCTTTGCCACCAGTGCGGCGTTAAGATTATGCTTTTTTTCATAATTGCCAAGCTCAAGGAGAGGTGTCCTGCCTATAAGCCGGTCAATGGATTTATATATTCCTGCCATGGTAATTTACTCCTTTCAAAGTAATGTAAAAGATTGTCACTGTATAGAATCAAAACCCTGTTTAAGGTCGTCGATAATATCGTCAATGTGTTCGGTACCCACCGAAAGCCTGATGGTGGTGGGCTTAATTCCCGCGCTTGCCAGCTCTTCGGCGGACAACTGGGAATGAGTGGTGGAGGCGGGGTGGATTACAAGGGATTTCACGTCCGCCACATTGGCAAGGAGGGAAAACAGCTTCAGCGATTCGGTAAACCGCTTTGCCTGTTCCTCGGTGCCCTTTAACTCAAAGGTGAAGATGGAGCCGCCTCCGTTGGGGTAGTATTTATTATAAAGCTCCTTGGTTTTCCCTGCCGACAGGGAGGGGTGGTTTACCCTTTCCACCAGGGGATGATTATTTAAAAATTCCACCACCTTCAAAGCGTTTGAAACATGGCGTTCCACCCGCAAAGACAGTGTTTCAAGTCCCTGTAAAAGCAGGAAGGAGTTGAAGGGGGAAATTGCCGCCCCCGTATCCCTCATAAGGGTGGTGCGGATTTTAACCGCATATGCCACGTTCCCGCAGGCGCCGGCAAACACAACCCCGTGATAGGATGGATTGGGCTTTGAAAGGCCGGGGAATTTATCGTTCTGCGTCCAGTCGAATTTACCTCCGTCAACTATAAGCCCCCCTAAAACCGTACCGTGGCCGCCTATGAATTTGGTGGCGGAATGGATTATGATGTCCGCCCCGTGCTCAAGGGGACGGAAAAGGAAGGGGGTGGCAAAGGTATTGTCCACCAGCAGGGGAATACCGTGCCGGTGAGCGATTCCGGCAACCGCTTCTATGTCGATAATTTCCGAATTGGGGTTTCCCAAGGATTCGAGAAATACGGCTTTTGTGTTGGATTTTATGGCTTTTTCGAAATTTTCCGGATTACTTCCGTCAACGAAGGTGGTTTCAACCCCCGATTCGGTAAGGGTGTTAGCAAAATAATTATAGGTGCCGCCGTAAATGGTTTCGGAGGATACGATATGGTCCCCCGCTTTGGCAATGTTTCTTATGGCGTAGTCCACCGCCGCAGCTCCCGTCGCTGTGGCAAGGGCGGCTGCTCCCCCTTCAAGGGCTGTAATGCGTTTTTCAAGCACGTCGGAGGTAGGGTTCATAAGACGGGTATAGATGTTTCCCCCTTCCTTCAGGGCAAAGCGGGCTGCCGCCTGTTCGGAATCCCTGAAAACATAGGATGTGGTGGCGTAGATGGGAACCGCCCGGGCGTCGGTGGCGGGGTCGGGGGATTCCTGTCCTGCGTGGACCTGTAAAGTTTCAAATCTGTAGTCTGACATGGTTTTTCCTCCGTTAATTAATAACATACTATCCCTGTAGGTTTATATGCATTATATCATAGCATTTTTTGCCTGTCAATAGAAATTTAAAAAATTTTTCAGATTACGTAGTTATTCTGCTCTGTGGTGGAGCAGGCAATATCGGCAAGGGTTATGCTTTCCAGATATTCGTCGATAAGTTTGTCCAGCTTTTCCCAGACGGGGAGGGTTTTGCATTCCGCCGCCCGTTGGCATATGTTTTTCGTTTCCCCAAGGCAGGCGACGGGGGCAAGGGAGCCTTCGGTAAGCTTGAGAATACCCCCCACGGTATACTGGGAGGGCTTTCTGGTAAGCCTGTACCCGCCCCCCTTTCCCCTTAAGCCGCTTAAATAGCCGGCTTTGGAAAGGATTGAAATAATGCTTTCAAGATATTTTTCGGAAATGTCCTGTCTCTGGGCGATTTCATTCAGGGGGATATATTCCCCGGTATCGTGTTCCGCTAAATCTATCATAACCCTTAAGGCATAGCGTCCCTTTGTTGAAATAAGCATAAATAAACCTCCTTTGTAATTCCTATAATACCATCATTTTGGTAGGATTTCAATACGGAAATAAAAAATAAAGCCGCTTTCGGCAGCTTTATTTTTCAATTTATATCGGTTTGTTATTCCTTAACGGTTATCGTAACCCTGCAGGATTCGGAAAAGCCTAAAAATTCGGAATACACATAGTAAAATTCATCGGTGCCGGTATAGTCCTTGTCGGGGTAGTAGGTGAAGGAGCCGTCGGCGTTTATGGTCACCGTCCCGTGGGTCGGGGAGGTAAGTATCTTAAACAGTTTGGTTTCGTCCTCCCCGGGGTTAAGGGTTTCATTCAGGGGAGTGTCTTTGGCTGCCTCAACCGTTATCAAATCCACACCGTCGGGGATGATGTCAAGGGTTCCTTTTATAAACTGGTAGGTGTAATCGTAAATCAGCCTTATCTTGGGGGATTCTGATTCGCAGGCTTTGTTGATATCGGTAAAGCCCATGTAGTACATATGAATGCAGTCTTCCATATAGCCGTAGTAGACGCTGTATTCAAGGTAATCTAAATATCTCTGGAGATATAAATCATTATACAAAGCCTGGGTGTCTATTTCGATTTCAATCCCCATGCCGTAACGCTTGGCAAGATTGGCGGTGTTTATGATATGGGATATGGGACGGTCAAGCCCGAAAGCATAGTTGGGCTGCATACAGACCACGTCAAAGCCCAGTTCCGCCCAGATGGAATAACCGGATGCCACATAATAGGGAATCCAGAAGAACTGGTAGCCGTGTTCATGCACCAGGCCGCTTACCCCGTTTAACAGTTCCATATCGTTGTCGACAAGGGAGGCTGCCTCGTGATACCAGTAGTAGCCGCAAAATTCAATATTATTGTAATTATGCTTGGCAAGCTCGGCCTCGAACCTGTCCATCAGATGCTCCACCGCTGCTAACCTGTCCTCAAGGGTACTCAAAGTGTCGGTTTTGCCGTCCCCGTCAAGGTCGCCGAAGCTGGAACCGTTCTTGGGATAATACAGTGTCATATAGAATTTGAACTTATAATCGGGCTTGTTCAGCGCCGCCTTAACCTGACCGGCGGCCTCCTCAAGGGCGTTTATATTGAAGTTTTCCTCAAAGAGGGTGGAAATAAGCCAGTCGCAGTCGGATTTGTTATAGCCGTTGTAGCCGCCGTATCCGGAAGCAAATCCCCCGGAAAGAAGGAACAAAAAGCCGTCGAACAATGTGTCCTTGATTTCCCCGTCGGTGCCGATATAAGCTAAAGCAGGAAGTAAATCAGCGGGGGTACGCTTTACCGACCTTGAATGATAAACCAGGTACAGATCCTCAACCCCGCCCAGAAGGTCCTTGTCGGGAGAGGCATATTTGCCCACCATGAATTTTTCCTTTACATCAAAGCCGCTGTCTTTAAGGGCTTTGGCGGACGAACCAACTTTTTTGGTTCCCAGCACCTCAAGCTCGTCGCAGCCCGCCCATGCCCCCATGTCGAAGGCGAAGCAGACAAAGCGGGCAGCCACCGGAGTATCAAGGGTGAGTTCGTTCCTTGCCAGCCCGGGGTCCACCGGGACAGTCAGCTTCATTATGCCGGCGGTATACCAGGTTTTTCCGTCGGCGGAAAGGAAGATGCTTACATATTCGGGGGCTTTCACCGCCCAGGAGGTATTTTGGGTAAAGCTGACCTTGAAGGCAGAAACCGCGGACAGCTTTTTCAAATCAAAGAATACGTCCCGGTGGGCGCCCTGATTGAATTTGAAAAATATTCCGTTATGAATATCGGTGGAAGTCGAATAAACCCCGTCGGTCATAAGGGTTGAATTCATGGGGGTATTGTTGTTCCAGAATTCTTCGTCCACCTTGGTGGCGTTGGAAAGCTGGGGGGTAAGACCGGAAATTAGGTTTATTGTGTCGTTATAGTCCGGTTCGGTGGAGGGCCAGTATTCGTCCTTGCTGATTTCCGGGAGGGAAACGGGGGGATAAAGGGTCTGGCTTTCGGGCTCCTCCATATAGGCGATAACCGCCACTTCCTCCACATAGAAGGCATCACAGTCGGTCTGGGTAAGGGTGAATTTGACATGCCTTGCCTTAATCTGATATTCCAGCTCAAGGACAAAGGTGAAAACCTCCTGACTGTTGTCGGTGGGGGCGTAGATTCTTCCCACCTGGGTCCATTCCTTTTTGTCGTCCGACACCGAAACAACCACCGAATAGGGGAAGGAAATTCCGGTAACGGGATTATTGTAGGCGTAAAGCTCAAAGCCGGAAATATCTTCTCTTACATTGGAAAAGGACACTATTATATCCATTTCCTCGCCGCCCTTAAAGCCCACCCAGGTTTTTCCCTCAAGGTACTGGCTTATTTTGCCATCGGTAAGGGTTTTATTTTCATCGGGATGGTTATTGTCGATGTTTCCGGTGGTGGTGTAGGGACGCCCCTTGGCGATGTTGTTACGGTAAAGGCTGCGGTCTGCTTTTTCTCCGGAGATTGCCTTAAGGGCTTCCGTCCGCTGGTCGGCAGTCAATTCCTCCCCGTTGTATCTTTCGTTTATTGCCTTGACCCATTCCTCCCTCAGATTCTGGGAAAGGATGTCGGCCACAACCATAACCTCGTCAAGGAATATCCATGCCGAACCCTTGGTCACGCTGAACCTTACATAGCGGGCGGAAACAGACCGCTTAAGGGTGAGGACGGCAATCTGCATGGTGTCGCCTTCGTAAACCGGCAGCTGGCACCTTCCTACCCGTTCCCAGTCTTCCCCGTTGTCCGATATGTAAACGGTAATGCCGTTGGGGGGAGCGATTCCCGCCACATTAGCGGCAAGGTAGCTTACCCGGAATTCATAAAGCCTTGACATCTCTTCTTCAAGGTCAACTATTATTTTACAGTCGGACTCGATTCCCGGAGCATAGCCCACCAGCTTGCTGTCGGAATAGCCCACACCGGTGACGGGAGCGAACAGGCCGTCGGTGAGTTCGCTGCCGTAGCTGTCGGGGTAGGATTCCCCGGGAGTTATCGAAGTCGTATAGGGCTTACCCGAGGAAACGATTGTGGCGTACTGGTATTCTTCCGGTTCATCCTCGCTGGATTCCCCTCCCGAGGATTCGTCGGTGGATTCCTCCGTAGATTCGTCCGAGGATTCGCCGGTAACGCTTCCTTCGGAACTTCCGGTTAAAGACTGGTCCTTAGATTCCTCTCCGTTGCCGCCTCCGCAGGCCACAAGGAAGGTGGTTACCAGCATCAGAAGAGCGATAAGCAGTGACAGTTTTTTCATTATATTTTCCTTTCGCTGTGTAGTAGGGTCTGCTATTTCACTAACCCCAGAGCCTCCCCCGCATATCCGGCGGCTATGCCGAAAGCGGCGGAAATGCCTATGGCGAGGACAGGGGATTTTTTTCTTAACACCAGAACAAGGCTGGTTATAAAAATGACCGCCGAATAAATAAAGGTATAGTCGGCAAAGCTTCCCAGGCCGGTTTTTCCCGCAATGAACACCCCTCTGAAAATGGAATAGGCGGCGGCGGCAATAAGGCCTATTGCCACGGGCTTTATTCCGTTTAATATTCCCGAAATATATTTATTTTCCCTGAACTTAAAGAAAAACCTTGCCACAATGAGTATTATTACGAAGGAAGGGAGCACCACCCCCAAGGTGGCGACGATTCCCCCCGGAACTCCCCCTTTTTCCACCCCTATATAGGTGGCGATGTTCACCGCAAAGGGGCCGGGGGTGGATTCGCTTACCGCAATAAAGTCGGTTATTTCCTCAAGAGTAAGCCAGCCTCTTGCTATAACCTCCTGCTGAATAAAGGGGAGCATGGCGTAGCCTCCCCCGAAGGTGAAGGCGCCTATCTTAAAAAACACATAGAACAGTTCAAGATAAATCATTTCCCCTCCCCCTTTCCGCTAAAAGCAAAGGTCAGGATAAGTCCGGCAGCCCCGCCGCAGGCGATTATAAGAACGGCGGAAATATCAAAGAAGGTAACCAGAACAAAGGCGGTTAAAACAAAAATATAGGCAAGAATGTTTTTGGGGCATTTTTTGGACATGGTGATAAAAGCTCTTATTACCAGTGCCGCAACCCCCGCCCGGATACCCGTAAAGGCGTAGCGTACCGCCTTGTATTCGGAAAAGCTCCTTAAAAAGAAGGCAATTACCGTTATAATTACCAGAGAGGGGATTATCACCCCGAGAGTGGCAAAAGCCGCCCCCCAGAACCCCGCAACCTTATAACCAACAAAAGTGGCGGAATTTATGGCGATGGGGCCGGGGGTGGATTCGGAAATCGCAAGCATTTCGATAATTTCCTCATCCGTAACCCAGTTGTTTTTTTCCGCCGCTTCCCGGTGAATAAGGGGTATCATGGCGTAGCCCCCCCCGAAGGTGAAGGCTCCGATTTTAAGAAAGGTAAGAAACAGCTTTAAAACTTTGTTATTTGTGTTCATTTATCCCTTTTTAAAGCGATTTTTTGATATTTTAACACAGAAGGCGGGTTTTGTAAACATCCTTAAAGTTAAATATGTTAAATTTTTATAATTATATTCCTATAAGATTGGTTTTATAGAAAAATGCAGGCTGGTTAATTCCAGTCTGCATGTGTAAATAGGGCTTTGTTATAGTTATTTCACATCGGTTTTTT
>DBQR01000019.1:30685-64035 GCA_002305335.1 Clostridiales bacterium UBA1389 | reverse complement strand
TTTGCCGTGGCTGTAATTATTATTGTTTGAGAGGGTTCCGATACCAATCCTATTCCATTCTCCGGATTATAAAAAGGGTCATAAATATTTGGGTATTCCGTTATATCAATATCCATAAATAAGTATTTATAAACCTGCTCCAATTTATATCTTGACAGTTTTACGTAATCGGTATATTTGCTGACATCCGTGGCATCCTTGGTTTTGACGAGTTTCCCGGTTTGGCTGTCGTAAGAACTTATTCCGTAGGTGCTCCAGACAAGTGAAAAAGAAAAGTCGGAGGGTAATTCAATGCCGGAATAAGCTTCGGTGATATCAAGGGAAAGTTCGGCATTTGAAACAATCGCGGGATGTTTCTTCGGCAGTTCTATTATTATGTGCCAGTAGGCTACTTCTTCGGTTAAACCACCGGTAGGCACTTCCTTTTGTATGTGTATAATTCCTGAATCCTCAACGCCTTTACAGCTGTATTCAATCATACCGCTTTCCGATTCGATAAACACGAAAACAAGCATATTATCTTCAAAGTATTCGTCATTGTACCGGCTTACTGCCTCCGTGAATGCTTCATGCTCTTCTAATGCATACCAAACTTCTTCCGGAGTTTCATAGCTATTCAAAGAGGTAGAAATTATGCGTACACCGATTTCCTCCTTTGACATAACTTTTATTATTGCGGGATAATTGACGATGCACTCAACTGTGCGGATACTGTGGGAAACATACCGGGGGATTTCATCATCTTCACCGGTAGATGATTCGTCTTCATAAGTCAACGCCGGATTATCCGATGTGCCTGTATTTTGCAGGCCCCTCGAAAATGTATCTTCGATATTTGTTTCTATACAAGAAACAAGGGTTAATACCATAAGTAATACAGAAAGCACTAAAATAAGTATTCTCTTCATGGTGTTATAAACTCCTTTCTGTTTATTAATACGATTTCAAAGGGAAATTGGTTTCAAAAAACTTCACTAAGACATATAATTTTCAGGGAAAAACCCCTAAAACAGGAGCTTTGACATTTATGTAAGGGTCATGTTCCCCATCCACTGCCTTTGGGAGAGGAGCATTTATTCAATTTTTAAGGTTTTTATGTGGAAAGGAGAGCGTATTCCCGGGCAACCTTGTCGATGAATTTTATTTCGACCTCTTTATGCCCGATGGGATAGTCGTCTTCGTCATAAATGGTCCCCCACAACCCAATCAGTTTCCTGCGGGGCATGAGGCCGGGTTCGATTTCCTCGATGGCGGTGTATTCGTAGTCGGGATGAGCGTAGGATTTGGGGCCCTCGCCTGACACGAACTTCATCGCTTCATCAAGAGTCTCGACGAAGGCAATGCGGTCTGTTCCCAGAAGCCACTCCCTGTCTTCGGGGTATTCTGTGAGATTTTCACAGTTCTCACAGGGTTTCACGGCGGTTATGTAATACATACTCCGCCTTCTTTGTTTACTTCATATTAACATATAATGTAATTATTGTAAATCACTGATTTACATGGAAATTACTACACTACTAAGTATAAGTTTAGATGAAATTATTAGCTTAATATAACCAAAAAAGAGTGCCGATTAACTGCAAAAGTTAAAAACAATATTGACAACCTCCTTAAAAAATGATAAAATAATTATAATAAAAAATTAACAAATGCCAAACACTTTACAATGTACTCAATAACTTTTGCAATTGTGTCACAAACCGCAATTCAGCTTAGCAATCCCAAATCAGCTTTAGTGTAAGCAGTAACCAAAGGAGGAAGTATTATGAACCTGCCAATCACACCCTTAACCGGCGATTCGGGCGTTACCATATACATAATTATCGGCGTGGTGGCAGCCGCAGCGGTGTTTGCCCTTTTTGCCATGCGGCGCAAATAGTTTTTCCGCCGTAACGGGTTTTACCCGGATTACCGCAGAATCGGTTGACTCCCCCTTTTGTAAAATTCCGGAATATCACGTAAAAAATGAGCCGTCGGGCTCATTTTTTTATTTATGTATTTTCTAATCCAGCTTGAAGGTTATAACCACCGGATTATGGTCGGTGTTTTCAAAGCCGAAATCCAAGGCTTCGCTATTGATTACCGTTACGTTGGGGGAAACCAGAAAACCGTCTATTGCGGCGCAGAAGGAAACCCCTTTCTCATAGGGTATGTCATCGTAGCGGGTGGTGGGGACCGGGTTATTCAGGTCAACCCCCGCTGTCAGGGTGTAGCCTTCGGGTATGGTGCCTTCGGGTATGGGCTGCGCCCAGGCTAGGAAATCCTTATGGGTCACGCCGAAAACCTCCGCCGAGTTGCCTAATAAATCCTTGTTGAAGTCGCCGCCGCAGATTACATAGTTCCCCGCGCTGAACTCCTCATTCATAACCTCTATCAGCATTTCCAGCTGTTTGGTGGATGCCACGCCGTCTTTGGTGTATGCCGAAAGGTGAAGGTTTATAAGGACAAGATATTTTCCGTTTTCAAGGGGGGCTTTGGATACCGAAAAGCATCTGTCAAGGTCAAGGATTTTTCTGAATCCCTTTTCAATCGGCAGGCTGCGCCTTACGGCGGAGCTTAATTCAAAGGAGGAAAGGGTCATAATCCCCGATTTTGACTTGCCGTGGGGGGAGGTTACTGGGTAAAACAAATAAGGGGAATCGTAGTTTACCGCAAACACATAGGTTTTATCCGGGAAGGCGGAAGTTATGGGGAAACGCTGGTCCACATGGTAACTGCGGGTGGAATCGGTGTCGATTTCCTGAAGGAACATGAAATCGCAGTTTAATTCCTTTAGCTTATCGACTGCGCCGTTAATGTTGGCGATCACCGCATTCTTGGAAAAAGCCCGGGAGTTTTTCCCGCCGTCCATGAAAAAGGTAAAGTTGTCGCTGTAAGCGCCAAAACCCAGGTTCCAGGTTATAACGGTATATTCCCTGCCGGTTTCAACCCTTTGGCTTTGGGAATTTTCGATTTCAAGGGCCTGATTGTCGGGAATCCGGTGATAGTCGATAAACACATACGCCACATAGCCTGCGACCACCAGGATTATTACGGCTAAAATGCAACCTATCACCTTTAAGACCTTCCCTATGGGACTTTTTTTGATTTGCTTTCTCTTCTCTGCCATAACTGTCCCCCGTTCTGCTGTAAGATTTATTTCTGACACAGCCATTATATATTGATTCGATTTGTTTTTCAAGTGTTTTATTCATTTCCTTTTACGGTTACCCTGATTCCCTTAGGTAGGGGCAGGATTTCCCCGGATGGGGAGCGGTAAAACTCCGCCGGGGGCAGTTGAAGGTCGGGAAGATTTATTATGCCGTTTACATAGGTGTATTTGGAGGCGGGGAGAATCCGCCCCTCAACGGTTACTTCGGTTATATGGGGGATAGGGGAAAAGGTGTCGGTCAACTTAGCATTGTCGGCAGGGGAATTGCCGTAATTATAAAGGGTGTAGGTTATGCAAAAGCCGCCTTCCGATGTATGTACCTTTTCCCTGAACATTATGATGTCGGTATAGTCGTCCACCGGTGTCCGGATTTCGGCGAAGGCGGGTACTTCAAGGCTTTTTGCATTAAGGGCTATTTTGTTTGTTATAACCGAACCCTTTTTCCTTCCGGCATATGAGGTGAGTTTGGTTTTGAAAATAAGGTTAACCCTATCATCGGTACCCAGGACAGGTAGGGTAAATACATACCTGTTTTCCTCATCATATCCTTCGGTGTTACCGGAAAGTTCCCCGTTTACATATATTTTGGCTTTACCGCACAAGGAAAGGGGCTTGTCGTTAGCGTCGTTTCCTAAATTGATTTCAAGCCTTGCTTCCTTAACCGGCGAATAGGATCTGTTCACCATTGACGCAATATATGTAATCCCGCCGTCGGGGGTGTAATAATCCTCAAGAGTTCTAAGATTAAGGCTGATTTTACCGTTTTCCGTTGAAATATAAAAAGAGTTTACGTTTTTATCCTGATATGTAAGAGTTGTTTTGTGCCGGGACATAGAATACCTCCTTTGGCTATTACATTTTATGCAAAAAACAAAAAGGAGGACAAAAAATGCCCTCCTTTTTGCCTATTCGATTGTGATTTCGGTTTCGAATACGCCCTTTGTTTCGGCATATTCGGTGACGAAACCCCCGTTTTCCACCGCCATATCGGTTTCGAATTCCGTCATAACAGCCCTTCCTTCAGTACCCTTCCCACATCCACTCTGACGATGTTGGAAATATAGGCGGTGCCGGAGGTGTCCCTTATGCGTATCTGGGCTTCCACTGCCCCGGTATCGGGAAGACCTAAGGTTTCAATCTGGGATAATGTAAAGGAAATCTCATAGTCGCCGACGGTTACATCCGTTTCATCCTTTTCGATAAGAATGCTTCCCTCATCGTTTGCAAACACTACCGAAAGGAAAGCAACCTCCCCTGCGGGCAGGGGCGTGGAAAATCTGATTTTGGGTGTCGAACCCTTGTTCATTATAAGCAGTCCTTTCGCTAAGCCGGCGGCGGATGCTTACATATTAAGTATAAATCCAAATCTTCGGATTTTCAAACTCCAGACCGGCTTTCTCTGTTTTAGCCGAATTTTTTTTCTTTTTTTGTTTACCTTGACAGGAAAGGGGTGAAATGTTATACTCGGAATATAAAAAGGGGGATTATATGATTCTTGACATTATCCGCCACGCCGACCCCGATTATGCAAACAACACCATAACCGAGTTCGGAAAGCTTGAGGCAAAGGCCCTTGCGGACTTTCTCAAAGACGAAAACATAGACAGGATATATACCTCCCCCCTGGGGAGGGCGATAGATACGGCAAAACCCCTGTGCGAAATCAAGAGGATGGATTATGTCATCCTTCCCTGGACTGCCGAAAGCATGGATTACATGAAAAGGTGTACGAAACCGGAAAATTGTTCCTACCGGTTTTCGATTTTAGGCGGGGTTGAGGATTATTCCGACCTTACCGATGAGGACAGGAAAGCCTTTCTTGAAAGCCTTGTGAAAAGTTCCGATGAATTTTTGGCGTCATTGGGCTATGTGCGGGAAGGGGCAAGGTATAAAGCCGCGTCCCCCAACGACGAGCACGTTCTGGTTTTCTGCCACGGGGGATTCGGGGCGGCATGGATTTCCCATTTGCTGATGCTTCCCCCCGGTCTCGGCTGGTGCAACATAAGGTTGAGGACAACCGGCATTACAAGATTTGTGTTTGAAAACAACCCGGAAGGTTTCACTTTTCCGGTTCTGCATTGGCTGTCAAGTACAAGCCATATCTCTCTTGCGGGATTAAGGTTAAATAACAGGTAGGTATTTTACCAAAAGTAAATTTTACCCACAGCATGGTCTGTGGGCTTTATTTTTTTTGGATATGTTGTGCTGCCCATCATCCGTCAGCCTGCGGCTGACACCTTCCCCGAAAGTTCGGAAGGCTTTGTTTAACCCCGCCTTATGCCTCTGTATTTGAAAAACGCCGTATTTTACACGGCGTTTTGCTTTTTTATCTGGTTTCGTCGAAGAGGGTATATTTTCCGCTTTCGGCGATTTTTCTTAAATCAACGGGCTTTTCGATTTCAATTCCGGTATCTATGCCGCAGAAGCGTTTCTGCTTATCCCCCAAATGGTTGTCGGTTCCGGCAAGGCGGTATAATTCGTAGTAGTCTGCATAAGCTGACGCAGCGCCGTTTTCGGTATTGTTCCGGTTGGCGTTAATCACCTCCACGCCGTGAACATGTCGGGGGAGAAGGCGGATCATCTCAATATAGGACGACTCCCTGAAGGGATGCGCCTGAACTATAAACGCCCCTTCGCAAAGCAGAAACTCAAGCCCTTTTCTTATTGGCATTGTGTTTATTTCCGGGTGCGCCAAAAGCCAGTCCCCGTCAAGACCGTAAACCAAAAAATCCGTCCCCGCATGGGGTAAGCAGGTATATTCAAAGCCGAAGAAAACCTTTAAATTAAGCTTTTCCCCTGCTTTTTTGGCAATTTCATAGCCTTCGCCGAACTTTTTTATCCATCCTTCCCAGCTTAAGCCGTAGGGTATGTCCCTGCCGGTAACGAAATGGTCGGTAATAAACAAACCGGTATAATTCCGGGAAGCATAGTATTTCGCCACATCCTCCGCCCCGGCGTGGGCGCAGGGGGAAACCTCCCTTGTGTGGCAGTGAAGCTCGTATCTGAACATCATAAACCTCTTTTTACAGTAAAATATTCAAGTATAATATTGGCTTTTGTAAGCATAATAATAACAACATTTACAAAAAAGGAGAATTTTTCATGGCCGACAACCCTAACGAAAGACAACTTAAGAACCAGCAGCAAAATCGGAACGAAAACCGGAATGAGAACAGGAACGAAAACAGAAACGAAAACCGCAACCGCAACGAAAACGCAGTAAACAAGGACCAAAAAAACGATAAGAAAAGGCAAAACCCGCCTAACCAAAACCGCTGAAAACCAAAAACAAACGCCTGCCATAGTCAAAACGGCAGGCGTTTTGATTTATTTTGTCAGTTGCCCAAGTTGAATCCGTTAACCTCAGCAATAAGTTTTCCGTTCAGGTGCAGGGCAATAAGTTCACCCCCGGACATTTCCAGCGTAAACCGGTTTCCCATTCGGGTCTGATAGGAAAACTCGGTATCCGATTGATAAACACCGTTTGTCTCGCTTAACAATGTTACCGAAATGATATAGCTTAACGCCATGCTATGTTCCGAATATACGGACGGATTTACGTACACCTTTTTTTCGTTTTCGTCAAAGAAGTAAACCTCATCGTCGTCGTTTTCCCGGTAATAGACAAATATACCGGCGTTTTTCGCATCAATGAATACGGTGAGCGTACCTTCGGTATAGGTAATATCGACGTCGGCGTTTTCTTCCTCATCGGATGAACCGGGATTTATGGAAGTGTAGGAAAGAGAAAACGGGGGTACGCTTCCCGACATGTTTCCCAACCCCACAAAGATATCCTTTATTCCCTCTGCTGCAATATGGTTTTGGCTGTAATGGATTTTTATATGGTCTATCTTCGTAATACGGCTGTTCTGATTTTCGATATTCAACCCGAGGGGTGAGGAAAAACCGCCGTTTTCATTAAGCTCGAGAATACCGGCAAAGGATACGATTTCCCCGTCCTTAAGCAGGAATAAATATTCACTGTCGTTATTCAGCCTTCCGGCAAAGCACGCGGGAATTTTCAGGGCGGTTTTACCGCTGCCGTATATTTCTTCAACAGGGTTTATGGTTATGTAAACGGCTTTCGGGGTGTCGCCCTCCAGTATTCCCTCACCGTAGGAAATAATGTAGCCGGTAAATACCGAAATATTATCCCCGAAGGGGAAGTCTGCGGTCATATCGATGCCGTCGGGTATATCGATCTCGCTTACCCCGAAATATTCAAGGAGGACCGCTAAGGATTCATCGAATTTATCGAAATTTTCGGTGGAGGTTACGCCTTCGGGGGTTGTTTCGGAATAGCGGAATATTTCAGTAAATCCCTCCCCGACGGTTATACCGGATATTTCCCCGTTAAGGCTTATTGCATAGACCTGATTTCCGTCGGTGAAATCAAAGGCATTCCGATTGTACTGTTCCGAAATGGGTCTGTTGTTTGCGGAGACTATCGGGTTGATGAAAATCCCGAAAGCGTCGGTAAGACTCAGGACATAGGAAAAACCGTCTGTTAACTCAAGCTTCATTCGTGCCAGATCCGCCTCAAACACATCGCCGCTTTCCCCCTGACGGTAAAACCGCCTTTCATTTTCTTCGGAAAGTACCGAAACCATCATACCCGTATTGTCCCGGTATATCTTAATTTCAAAGCCTTCGTTTTTCAAGACGACGGTATAGGGAAGGTCGGGGGAGTTAAGCCTTGAAACGAAAGCAAGAACGGCTTTATAGCCGGAGGACAAATATGCCATAATATCCTCGGCGGAGCCTGCCGCTGAGGTAATTTCGTCGGTTTTACCCCCGTCTATCATACATTCAAGGCTGTCCTTTGGGAGTATGGCAAAGTAGTCCGAACCGTATGCTCCCTTGGAGGATTCATAATCGAACACCAGGAACAGATATTCCTCATCCTCCGACAACAGATTAAGGTAATAATAGGGGCATTTGAATTCCGCAATGCCGGCATATCCGCCAGCAAGGGAGTCGGTAACCTCGACATATAAAGTTATCAGGGTTTCCGCTTTAGCTTTGGTAAGGGTAGTGCCGAAGCGTTTTATCCTCCCCGCAAAGGCGTCGGAGGCGTTTTCCAAAGCGTCCGGAAATGCCGAATCGTCAAGAACTTGGGGTATATCGTAATCCTGATCGGTGTTTTCCAAAAGATAATTTTTACTTTCGGCAAAATCCATTTCGGGGATTATTTCGGAGGTTTCACTTGAATCTTCCCCGCTTTCCTCTCCGCTGTCGTCAAAGCTTTCTTCACTTATATCCTGGGTTTCTTCGCTTGTTGTGTCGGGTGTAGATTCCTCATATGTACTTTCAGGGGTGTCGCTTTTTTCACCCCCGGCAGGAGTATCAGAACTGCCGGGAAAAATTACGATAACCGTTATTATTGCCGCAAGTATGATACAGGCAAACACGACATAATTTTTTAAAAGATTTTTTCTCTGTCTTACCTTAAGCCGCTTTGCCCTTTCAAGGATGTCCCGGGTGCGGTCGGAATAGCTCATCATATCTTTCCGTCCCCCTTTTTAATGGAAGTAAAATCCTTCGGCAGTTCACTGTCCATAAGGACAGACACCGTATTTATAAGCCTTTCCCTGCCTAATGCCATGACTTTTCCCACAAAGTCTTCGTCGGTTCCCGTAATTTCGGAAATCTGTTTTCGGTTGAATTTCTGAAAGAAGTATAAAAACAGTATGGGCTTAGCCTTGGATTCGTAATGGCTTAAAACGTCGAATTTGATTTTATCCTCGGGGGTTTTAATCAGGTTGGCTGACGCCCATTCATTCTCGGGTATATCCTTTATTTCACCGAAGAGATTTTTCGATAAGGTAATTTTCTGCCGTTTTTTATTCCATTCCCTTATTCCCTCGGCTAAAGCTTTGAAGAGATAAACCGCCAGTTCCCCTTCATCCTTCAGGGAAGGTTGTTTTATAATAAGCTTAAGGAAGGCGGATTCCATAATGTCTTCCGCAAGGCTGAAATTGGCGACGGTATGATAGGTGTAGTAAATCATATTGTCGCTGTAGGTAGCGACAAGACCTTCCAGGGCTTTTTCGTCCCCCTTAAGGAAGGCTTTGTAGTTTTCAATACCGTTTGATGTCATACCGCATTCCCTTCTTTTAAAAACATATGTAAAAACTGATGTCCTTAATCATTTCGATAATATCACAAAATACGCCAAAAATCCATAGGAAAAAGGGATTTTTATAATTTTTCTGGGTTTTACGACAGCATTAATAATAAAAACCGCTTAAAGCTTTTTAATTTCGCAATCGAATCTACCGTTATCCGTTATAATAACGCCGTAGGTTTTTCCGTAGCCTATGCTTCCCGGGTTAAGGAAGGTTATTCCGTCAATTGTTTTTAACATTTCCGTATGGGTATGGCCGAAAAGGGCGATATCCGCTTTCCGGAGTCTTGCCGAGGAAAGGAGGTTTTCCAAGCCCTCCTTAACTTTATGGATATGACCGTGGGTGGCGTATATCCTGACGCCGTCATAGGTGTTTATGAATACGGTATGACCGGCGCGGAAAAGGTCGCAGTTTCCTTTTATATTTATAAATCCTACTGACAGGAATTCATTTTCCAACTGTAATAAATCCCCCAGCCCGTCCCCCAAAAAGACGGCAATGTCCGCCTTTTCCGATTTTAAGGCCTGTTCCATGTTTATTTGGTTACCGTGGGAGTCGGAAAATACGATTATTTTCATATCCGCCTTTTGTTTATGCTTTTTCAGGACAATTATAACACAGGCGAAGGATATTTACAAGGATTGAAAGCAGGCAATTTAAGCGATTATTAAGTTTTATATTGATTTTTTCGGTATATCATATATACTATTGTTAGAAAAATACGAAAGGACGGCGAAGAGCATGATTAATGTGGCAATGTTCGATTCCAAACCTTATGACAGGGAATCCTTTGAAAAATACAACGGTAAAGAGGACATTTCGATTAAATTTTTCGACACCCGCCTCACCGAGGACACCGTCGGCCTTGCCGAAAACTGCGACGCCGTCATTGTGTTTGTTAACGATGATGTAAACGGAAAAGTCATAGACCGGCTTTACTCCCTTGGAGTAAGGCTGATAGCCCTCAGGTGCGCCGGCTTCAACAATGTGGATATCAAAGAAGCCTTCGGGAAAATCCATGTGGTAAGGGTGCCCGCCTATTCCCCCTATGCGGTGGCGGAACACGCCATGGCGCTGCTTTTAACCTCCGTCCGGAGAATTCACAAAGCGTATATAAGGACAAAGGACTTTAATTTCAGCCTAAACGGACTTACCGGTTTTGACCTGTACGGCAAAACCGTGGGGGTGGTGGGTACCGGCAAAATCGGAAAGATATTTATAAGCATATGCAAAGGATTCGGCATGAAGGTGCTTGCCTTTGACCCCTACCCAGATAAAAATCTTGACGCGGAGTATACGGATTTAGACACAATCTTTGAAAAAAGCGATATAATATCCCTCCACTGCCCCCTTACCAACGAAAACTACCATATGATAGACCGGGACAGCATAACCAAAATGAAAAAAGGGGTTATTATCATAAACACCTCCCGGGGACAGCTTATCGACGCCGAGGCTTTGCTTGACGGAATAAAAAACAAAAAAATAGGCGCCGCCTGTTTGGACGTCTATGAAGAGGAATCGGATATTTTCTTTGAGGACAAGTCGGGGCATATAATGCAGGACGATGTGCTGGCAAGGCTGCTGACCATGCCCAATGTGCTTATAACCTCCCATCAGGCCTTTTTGACAAGGGAGGCCCTTGAAAATATTGCCGCCACCACCGTTTCGAATATTAAAAGCTTTTTTGAAGGCGGTATCCCCGACAACGAAATCTGCTACCGCTGCGGCCGGATTGAGGAGTGCAAAAGGGACAGAAGGGATAAGTGTTTTTAATGTCCAATAACCGCTCCTTCTTATAAAATTAAATTTTTCCGTCTTGTATCGCTTTGCCAGTCGGATTGCCCTTTTCTTATGTCTGAAAGGAGAAATTAATGAAACGAATTGCAGTGTTTTTGCTTGCCCTTACCCTGCTGGTGCTTGCGGGATGTTCATCTTCGGGGGACAGGCAGACGGAACAGAATAAAATTGAAGATAAAAACTACGGCATATCCTTTTATTACGACACTGGCTGGACAAGGGAAACCGCCGAAAAGGGTATTTCCCTTAAATCCCCCGCCGATTCCACCGGAGTATCAAAGGCAAGGATTACGGTAAGCATAAACCCCACCGAGCTGGAAAACGTTGCCGAATACTGGACTGCCTATGAATCTTCCCTTAAAACCTCCTTTAAGGATTATACCCTGAAAAAGGAATATACCGGCGACAGCGGGGTAAAGCTTGACGGCATTGAAGGCGTTCGGGTGGAATACACCGTTCCCCAGGGGGAAGCAACATATCGTTTCGGCCTTGTGCTTTGCATAAATGACGGGTATATCTATAACATACTGCTTACGGCAAAAGACGGGGAATTTGATTCCCTTTCCGCCTGTCTGGAAACCGTAATAGACAGCTTTGACTTCACGGGGGATTATTCGGGGGAGGAATCCGCCGACATTTCCGGTCCCCGCAGGGCAGAAAGCCGGAACGAGGATTTTTATTTTGACTTTTCCGAAGGCTGGGGTATTGCAAGAAACGACGGCATGACAGCCATAAAGCCCACCGATGGGGGGGACGCCTCCATTTCCGTCACCGGGTTTTCCCTTCCCAAAGATAAGCAGGATTACGGTGTAAATGATTACTGGGAGGAATACGAGAAGGACCTTAAGGATACCTATGCCGGCTATGAACTGACAAAGGAATATACCGACAGCGAGCCGAAACTGGGGGGTGTAGTAGCGTCCCGTAAGGACTATAACATAACTCTGGACGGCATAAAGTTTAAATATATTCAGGTTCTCTGCATAAGGCAGGGCTATGTTTATTCGGTGATGTTTACCTCAAACGAGGAGGAATATGAAAAATACAGCCCGGAGTTTGATAGGGTTTTAGCGTCCTTTAAATTCACCTAATTTTATAAAAAAGGATTGACAAACGGATTTTTGCGTGCTATAATACGCTTCGCCGGTCGGAAAACGGTACCGGCAAAACGGGGGTTTAGCTCAGCTGGGAGAGCATCTGCCTTACAAGCAGGAGGTCACAGGTTCGAGCCCTGTAGTCCCCACCATAATAGAAACACCTTTTATCTACCAAGGTAAAAGGTGTTTTTTCTTGCTTTTTTGGATTATTGTGGTTCAATTTTTTTAAAGCAAACAGACGGATAAAAATTTACGGAGGTTCTTGAATGTCTAAAAAATATTGTTTTGAATTTCCGGGTGCAAAAAAAATGTTTTCTGAAAAATAAATCAATATAATATAACTGCTGATTAAATGAGTAATTCAATTAAATTAACGATAACAAGCTGTAATCTGAATCCAAAACAGCTTAAAATCAAAAAAACCTTTACCCCCGCTACATTCTTTCCGGCAAAAAATATTTGACTGAAAAATGGTATTGTGTTATAGTATTTATAACAGATTACCGTTTTTAAATTGCTTTGACTAATATCAGGCGGGTTAAGCTATGAAAAAATAACCGTACCATTGGGGAAAAAGTTTATCGATTAAACGTTAAAATGATGATAAATCGGTTTGCCCGCTTTACACTTTATCATTTATGTTATGGCTTTCCTCATTGCCTGAGGGATAATACCGGAAATGTGCTTATATACAGGGGTTCGGAATGAATAGGATGTTTAGAACGATTGTTTTGGCCTTTATTGCCTTGATTGTAATAACCCTCTTTGCCTGCGGAGGGGATAATATCAAAAACACAAGTTCGGGGGAAACCGGCTTTTCCTCCGAAAGCATAGCCGATGAGAGCGATTACTCACACACAAGCAGTGAAATATCGGAGGAAGCAAGCGAGGAATCGCTTCAGTCTGACGACGAATCCTCAGAGGATGAATCCTCCGAAGATGAATCTTTCGATGAAGTATCGGAGGAGGCAAAGCCGGTTATAACCTATTTTGCCGCCGAAGTTGAGGGAACCAAGTTAGAGTGGGTGATAGATGAAAACGAAATTTCCCTTGACCTTCCCTATACCTTCGATATGTCGCTCCTTAAAAATGTAAAGCCTGAAATTGTTTCAGACGGCGAAATTGCCGGTCTTGACAACGGTTTTGCCGACCTTACGAAACCCTTAAATCTTACCGTTACGGGGGATAACGGGGCAACCGATGTTTACACCGTAAAGACGGATTATAATTATCTTTCCCTGCCGGCGGTGTTTATAAAGGTGGAGGAGGGGAAGGAGATATTATCAAAGGAAATCGACCTTGAATGCGATGTCAAAATAGTTACCGACTATTGCGAAGGCTGCTTCCCCGCCGTGGAGGGTTCCGCCGTGGTCCACGGAAGGGGGCATTACTCCTGGCAGTTTGACAAAAAGTCCTACACCGTAAAATTCGACAAAAAGCAGAATGTTCTGGGACTTGGCAAGGCAAGAAGATGGGTGCTTACCGCAAATTATACCGATAAATCCCTGCTGCAGAATTATCTTGCCCTTGAAATGGCAAAGGAGCTGGATTATCTGGATTTCAACGTTACCCAGTATCCCGTGGATTTGTTTATAAACGGCATCTACCGGGGGGTATATACCCTTGGGGAAAAAATTGAGGTGGATACCAGCCGCATTGAGCTGGATGTGGATAATGATAAGGATATAGCCTTTCTTATCGAAATCGGCGGCGCGGAGGAGGGGGATAAAGCAGGGGTTGACTATTTTAACATAGGGCTTTTAAAGGCCTTTACCGTAAATTATCCCAAAAAGGACGAAATAACCGCCGAACAAAGGGAATACATACTCGGTTATCTCGAACAAGCCGACAGGGCGGTCAGAAACCTTGAAAACTATGGGAATTTCATTGACATTGATTCCCTGATCGACTGGGCGGTACTTTATGAACTTACCTCCAACCTTGACGGGGTTTTCCGAAGGTCAACCTTTATGTATAAGGACGCCGGTGGCAAGTTGAAAATGGGTCCCGTCTGGGATTTTGACCTGGCTTTCGGCCATTTCCTGAAGTATGAAGAGGATACCTTTGCCTGCCTGGGCGGGGATGACAAATATGTGTTCTACAACTGGATGAACATCCTTTATGAGGATGAAGCCTTCAGGGAAAGATTAAGAAACCGCTGGGACGAAGTAAAGGAAAGGCTTTATTCAAGTACATTAGAAAAATTGGAACATATTGCAGGTATAACCGCACCCTCGGCCGACCTTAATTTTAGGGTGTGGGATATATTAAACACCCGGGTGCTTTCCAACCCGAGGGACTGGTACAAATGGCAGACCTGGGAAGATCATATTCAAAGGCTGTATGATTACCTTGAGGAAAGATACAACTGGCTTGATGAGAATTTATAATTTTCTATCCGACATGATATTTTCTTTATAAAGTAACCCGCCGATAAAAACGGCGGGGTATATTTTTGCCTGTTTATTCCCTTGTATCTATAAGCCGTAATTGGAATGAGGCTAAATAATCCGGGTTATCGTTAACGGCATTGCCTAAAATCTGACACCACCAGGTTTTTTCATTGTCTTTCGCCACAACCTCAATCATATATATTTCGTCCGGAATCTTTTGCCCCTCGGTTTTCTGGATGCCGTCATAATAAACATATACATTATATTTTACCCCATCCTTATCGAACTCATAATAAGCATATCTGCAATAGGCTATTTCGGTTTCATATCATAAAAAATATTCAAATAGTCTGCGAAAGACAAATCGCATAAAATCAAATTTTCTATTTTTTACTAATATACCATTTTATATTAAATATGTCAATAGATGTTATTAAGTATTTCATCATAATGCTTTGTTGTTAGTGCAAAAAGATTATTTACATTATCAACCAATATAGGCTCTCGGGGTGACTGTTTTACCAAATTATGGCCGTTTCCAGCTTTTAAAACCATTTGAAAATTTTTATGAAAAATAATTTATCGGCCTGTTTTGTCTTGAATTTTCTGTCATCTCCTTTCCTAAACATTTTATTCCCGGCGGAATAAACAGCGGATTGTTGGCAAAAATAACATTGCGGGAATAACTTGATAATGTAAAAGGATGATTTATGTGACAGGAAACAATATTGTAAGGAGAGGAGATATATATTACGCCGACCTGTCCCCGGTGGTAGGTTCGGAACAGGGCGGAATACGTCCGGTACTCATTGTTCAGAACGACGTGGGAAACCGATATTCCCCCACCGTAATAGCCGCGGCGATTACCAGCCAGACCGGTAAGGCCCGTCTGCCTACCCATATTGAAATCGGTCCCGATGCCGGTCTGTCCAAATCCTCGGTTATACTCCTTGAACAAATCCGTACGATAGACAAGCGGCGGCTTAAAGACAGGATGGGACACCTTGACGATAAGACAATGCAGCAGGTAAACGATGCTTTGTCCGTATCCTTCGGGCTTTCCCCCGACTATACCGCCGAAAACACCGGTGTTTCCGCAAGCTGATTCCAGGCGTATATATTCACCCGATAAAAAAGGGCGCATTCCGCGCCCTTTAACATATTATTATACGTTATTCCGTGTATTCCCGGTCAACCCTGCCGGTTATGCCGCACAGCAGTTCATAACTGATGGTTCCCATTTTGGCGGCGTCCTCGTCCGCCGGAATAATCCCGCCGAAAATTTCCACCTCGTCCCCCGGATAGCATTCCGCCCCGGTAATGTCTGCCATGCACATATCCATACAGATTCTGCCTACCGCCTTAACACGTTTCCCTCGTATGGCAACCTCCACCTTCCCCGACAGCAACCGGGAAAAACCGTCGGCATAGCCTATTGACACCACGGCTATGTCCATGTCCCTTTCGGCGGTATAATAGGCACCGTAGCTTACCGTGTCGCCTTTTTTAAGCTTTCCCACCTGAAGCACCCGGGAAACCAGCCTCATGGCGGGATTAAGGGATGTGTTTCTGCTTCCGTCGGGCATATAGCCGTAGAGAATTATTCCCGCCCGGACGGCGTCCAGTTTCATTTGGGGGAAATTTATTATCCCGCCGGAATTGCAGCAGTGCTTTAACCCCAGATTCAGCCCTAAACTTTCGCATTTTTCACAGAGACCGATAAAAGCGTTGTACTGATTATTGGTCATCTGAGAGGAAACATCGTCGGAGCAGGCGAAATGGGTAAAAATGCCCTCGCATTTTATCCCCTTAAGGGAATGTATCTGTCTGACCTTTTCGGCGGCGTCCCCCGCATCGTCTTTACCGTGGCAGTACAGCCCTAAACGGGACATGCCGGTGTCCACCTTGATATGCACCCGAATATTAACGTCGGAATCCGAAAGGGCTTTGGCGTATTCGACTGAGTTTACGGTTTGGATAAAACCGTATTCCGAAAGGATTTTTAACTGGGAAACGGGGGTTATTCCCATAATCAGGATATCCCCCTTTATACCGGAATCCCTCAGAATTACCCCTTCTCCGGCGGAGGCCACCGCAAATATACCGCAGCCTTCTTCCTCAAGGGCATGGCTTACCCTCACAGCCCCGTGGCCGTAGGCGTCGGCCTTTACCACCGCAATCACTTGGGTGTCCGGGGCAAGGCTTTTTATATAACGGTAGTTCTGCCTTATGCTATTAAGATTGATTATTGCTTTAACTCTTTTGTCATTCATTTGCCGGCTTGACTTTTCCCGCTTTGCGGGAATACTTCCTTATGTATAGTTTTTATTGAACGAAGGTATAGGTTATGCGGTGCTCTCCTTCTATCACGTCGGCGGCGGTCAGCTTGTCGGTTTTGCCGTCCACATAGACGTTATAGACAAAATCCCCGTCGGTAACCGTTAGTACTGCCAGACCGTCCTTGGATGAGGTGGTGTAGGCCTTATCCTCAATGGCCTTAATAACCGTGTCCACCAAGGTGTCGAGGGCGAAGAGCTTGGCGGAGGCGGTGGCGGGAAGGGTTACCACAAGACCGTCATAGGAGGCGGATATACCCGCCGTTGTCTTTTCAAGGACAAGCCCCTCAAGGGTGGAGGGGTTGGTGACGGTCATGGTCACCTTTTCCGGCTCCTTTTTGTAGGTGAATTCGAATTCGTCGGTCTGGATTTTGTATTCAAAGGGGACCTTAAGCTGTTCTCTGATATCCCGGCTGCGGTCGGAGGAACCGCAGGAAAACAGAAGGGGAATCAACACAAGAATACTTAAAACAGTCAATAGTTTTTTCATTAACGCCACTCCCGAAACAAATATTTCGGGAAATGCAAAGCCCTTATCCCAACAGCCTCCCGATTTCCGCCGGCAGATCCTGGGGCAGCATACCCCTGACGCCGAAGCGTTCTTTAAGATTGTCCGCCGCCCTGCCATGGACATAAACGCCGATACAGGCCGCTTTCAGGGGGGTTATCCCCTGGGCGGCAAGGGAGGCGATTACGCCGGCAAGCACATCGCCGCTTCCCCCCTTAGAAAGGGAGGTATTGCCGGTGGTGTTTACAAACACGTCCCCGTTGGGGGATGCCACAACCGTGTTTTTCCCCTTCAGGACCAGAACGCAGCAGAATTCCATGGCGAAAGCCCTTGCGCATTCTATGCGGTTGCGGTTGACATATTCGATATCTTCCCCGATAAGCCTTGCCATTTCGCCGGGATGTGGGGTCAGGATAACCTCGCCCTGCATTTCCATCAGTACATTTATATGCGTGGCGAGATAATTTATACCGTCGGCATCTATTATGGTTATCTGATTTTGCTTTTTAAGAACTTCATCAAGACAATTATCATATCGGCTGCCTATGCCGCACCCCACAAGGAAGGCGGAATATTTCTGTTCATTCAGCATGTCCTTTGAAAAGGGGACGAAAACCGGTTCGGCAAGGCGGGTTTTTAAAATCGACAACGTTTCGTTGTCGGCGGTCAGCTTAAGCAGACCCACCCCGCTTCGCAGCGCCCCCATGGCGGAAAGATAGGCCGCCCCCGGCATATTGGGGGAACCCATCAGGGCGAGGAGGGTGCCGAAGGTACCCTTATTGGAATTGGGGGGTCTTGCGGGCAGGTAGTTTAAAATATCCTCTTCTATAATACAGCCCTTCGGGCGTATGCTGCGTAAAATTTCCTCGGGAATTCCGATGTCCGCCACCACCACTTCCCCGCAATAGCCCAAGGCGGGATAGGATATGGTGGCTTCCTTGTGTACCGAAAAGGTAACGGTAAGGTCAGCCATTATGCAGTTGGCCGAAACCCTGCCGTCGGCGGAGATGCCGGTGGGGATGTCCACCGCAAGAAGAAAGCCGTCGGAGGAGTTGGCAAGCTCCACAAGTATAAGCTCTTCCCCTTTAAGCTCCCCGGCATAGCCCACCCCGTGGAGGGCGTCCACCACTAATGTGGCGTTGGTTACTTCGTCGGCAACGCCGTCGGGGTTTTCGGAATACTTAAGGAGTATTCCCCCTTTTTCCCGGTATTCATCGGCGTATTTTGCGGAATCTTCGTTTTTGGGCGGGGAAATATACACCACTCTGACATTTATTCCGTCCCTAAGCATAAGACAGGCAAGGGCATAACCGTCGCCGCCGTTTCCCCCCCGACCGCAGAGGATAACCACCGATGATGTGTTTATCTGGCGGTTATTTATACATCCGTAAACCTCATTTGCGGCATTTCCCATAAGGGTATAAGCCGGTATGCCCAATGAAATTGTCCTGCCATCGGCTTCTTTGACCGATGAAGCCGAAAGAAAAACATTCTCTAACTTCATTGTGATGTACAACCTCCAAATCTGTGGCGGGTTTAAAACTGCGTTTTACACTCGTGTTACGGGGGTGTGCGCGGGTCTATCTCCGCCCCTCAAACCGCGGGCTCGCTTTGTTTATGTCAATTACGCCACTCCGTTGCGTAATTGTATAACGGGTAGTTTTTGCGGAGGTGGGAATAACTTTTTTAGTGTATATATAATATCACAAGGTTTTTTTAATTGCAACACCCGGCGGAGATATTGTCGGCGATAAAGGCAAAATTTCCGAAAATTGCCGTATTAAGCCGGCCTTCGGTATAAACCGGAATAAAATAAGTATAGACATACCCCACGCTGAAAGCGCCGTAAAGGTTTTCCCCCTGGGGGATAAAAGCTTTGAGATAGACGCAGTCGGGGAGGATTCCCCCTATCCGGTCAACGGTGACATAGTATCTTCCGTTTTCCAGATAATGAAGCGCCCGGTGTTCGCCGAAATCCGCCCAGTGTAAAAACTCCCTCCCCGAAGGATTGCGGGTGACGGTGGAAACATAGGACCCGTCAAGGGCGTAAATCCGAAGCGCAAAGGGATGGGTTACGTCAAACCCCGTGTTTTCCCGGTTGTAGCCGGCGTCCCTCACCACGCTGTCCGAAGCGGTCTGGGTTTCAAGGGGTATGTTACCTATTTCCTCAAAGCGGGTGTTGAGTATATACAATCTGTCGGAACAGGCTCGGTCGGTGGCGATATATCGGCCGAAGTCAAAGTCGTATCTTACCGTATTATACACCCTTAAAGTACGGGAACGCTGAACAAACAGTCCGTTGTTTTCAAACACGAACACCCAGGGTGTAAGCCCGTCAAGGGCGTAAATATGCGCCCCGTCCCAGGCTGCCCCCGACACCGCCACCGAGGTGGGAAGAATTATAGAAGCGCAAAGCGCGGAACAAGCCATTACAAACACCTCAAATACATTTTATGCGAAGTCAGGCATAACCGTTAATGGGGGGATTTCGGCCGTATGTATTATTTTTTGATTAATTATATTGATTTATTTCGCCTTTAAGTTATAATGTACACAAGCAGGATTTGGAAACGTTATATATAATTTTAGGAGAAATGATATGCCCGAAAAGAATTACTGGGAACTCCCCGACAGGCTTAAAAGATACAGAAACCGAAAGAAGGACTACCCCTATTACAGCTACTGCCCCTATGTTTATTCGGTAAGGGAGATTATAGACGTCTGCTCGAACCGCTACGGCGAAAAGGCGGCTTTTATGTTCCGGGAAAAGGGGGTTGTCAATTCGGTAACCTTTCTTGAATACAGGGATGAGGTGAACTCCTTAGGCACCGGCCTTTGCGAATACGGAATTCATAACAGGCATATCGTCATTATCGGGAACAACTGCTACAACTGGGCGTTATCCTTTTATGCGGTGCTTGCCTCCGAAGGGGTGGCAATCCCCACCGATTCCGCCCTTTCCCTTGAGGAACTGGAATATATCTTCACCTTCTCCGACGCGACGGTTATTATTTATTCCAAGTCGATGGAACCGAAAATTAAGGAACTTGAACCCAAGCTCCCCAATATCACCCATTTTATCTGCATGGAGGAGCCGGACGTCAAGGACGGCAGGCATTTCAATCTTGAGGACATAAAGGAAAAAGGAAAGCAGCTTTACAAAGCCGGGGACACCAGATACACAGGCATTGTCCCCGACCCGGAACGGCTGTCGGAGCTGGTTTTTACCTCCGGCACCACAGGCAGAGCAAAGGGGGTTATGCTTAATCAACGGGCAATCTGCTATGTGGT
Organism: Clostridiales bacterium UBA1389; assembly: GCA_002305335.1. GTDB lineage: Bacteria > Bacillota > Clostridia > Oscillospirales > CAG-382 > UBA1206. Next base: position 43,328 of record DBQR01000019.1, on the reverse strand, counting down.
TTCCCATTCCCCCGACATTATGCATGTCAACTATTCCTGCCTTTCGGTGCTGCCCTACTACCACACCCTTGAATCCACCTGCGGCCTTTTGGGTATGTTCCATTCGGGGAACACCAACTGCATAAACGAATCCTTAAGAACCCTTATGCCCAACCTAAAATATTACAAACCTACGGATATACAGCTTGTGCCCTTGTTTGTGGAAAAAATGTACCGTTCCATCTGGAATAAAATCGAGGAACAGGGGAAAGCCAAAAAGGTAAAGGCGGCAATAAAAATATCCAATGCCCTGTTAAAATTGGGGATTGATGTCCGCCAGAAGCTGTTTTCCGAAATCCACGACACCTTCGGCAGGAGGCTGCTGGTCATTATCTGCGGGGGGGCTCCCATGGCACCGGAAATTGCGGAATTTTTCTATTCAATAGGCATAACCCTCTGCACCGGCTACGGCACCACCGAATGCGCCCCCATTGTCACCATAACCCGTCCGGAATTCCACGACTACAAATGCGTGGGGACGATTATGCCGGGGGTTGAGGTTAAGATAGACAGCCCCAACGAAAACGGGGAGGGGGAAATCTGCATAAAGGCCCCCAACGTCATGATGGGCTATTACAAGGAAGAGGAACTTACAAGTCAGGTCTTTGATAAAGAGGGTTATTTCCATACCGGGGATATAGGTGCGCTGTATAAGAACAACCGGCTGATTATTACCGGAAGGCTTAAGAACGTGATTATCCTCCCCAACGGTAAAAATATTTATCCGGAGGAGCTGGAATACAAGATAAAGCGTATGTCGGATCTGATCGGGGAAATCGTGGTGTGCGAAATGGAAAAGAACGGCGAGACGGTTATAGGTGCCGAAATATTCCCCGACAGAAATTATGCAGAAAACGCTGGCATACAGGATATCCAGGGGGAAATAAGAAAAGTCATTTCCAGATATAACGAAGACCAACCCAACCATAAAGTGATAAAGGAAATAAAATTACGGGAAACCGAATTTGACAAAACAACTTCGGCTAAAATAAAAAGGAATTATTCCAAGCCAAACAAGGGCATAAAGTTATAGAAGGAAGGCGTTTTATGAAAAGGTTAATTGTTTTTTCTCTTTTATTGAGTCTGCTTTTGGTGTCCTGCGTCAGCCCCGGTCAGGAACAAAGCAAAGCAAACGAAAGAAGTGTTGACGAAACAACGGCAGAGGAAACATCCGAAGACACCGCAAGCGATACGACCGACGAGTCGGAAGCGGAAACAGATGCGGATATTATCTATTACGCCTTCGGCGATTCCATTGCCTTCGGCTACGGCCTTGCGAATCCGGAAACCATGTGCTACGGCGCTCTTTTTACAGACCGGTTTGAGGATATATATTATGTAAACCATGCGGTTTCGGGTGACAAAACCTCCGACATGCTTAACGTTTTGGAAAATGTTGATGTATCGAAGGCGGATTTGATTTCCGTTTCCATCGGGGCCAACAATCTCCTTGGCTATGCCATCGAGGAGTTATTGATTATATTTGCCAAATACGGCACCAATATCATGGTCGAATATATTGGCGTCCTTACGGGAAATCCCGTAACCGACAGGGTAATAAACTGCCTTAAGGACATTGAAAAGGCCTTTACCGACGAGGATTTCTTGCAAAAGGCGGAAAACGGTCTTGACAAGCTCAAAGCGGAACTGCCTCAGATATTCGAAAAGCTTAAAAGCCAGAACCCCGGCTGTGTTATAATAATCCAAACCATTTACAATCCCTACAAGGGAATAACCCTTGCGATTCCGGGGGAATACTCCTTTGATCTGTCCGAAGTCTGCGACGGCTACATTTCCGGCTACAATACGGCCATAACCGAAATCGCCGGCGAATACGGCGTACATGTCCTTGACGTTTACACCGACTTTGAAAACGCCACAGAGGATTATATAAACGCGGGACTTTCCCTTGATATACCCGTATATTTCAATGCCGACCCCCACCCCAACGCCAAGGGACATGAACGAATCGCCGAAATACTGTATGAGGAATGGGAAAAAATTTCAACCGAAAATGAATAAAAAAACAGCTTTAATAATTGCGATAATTATGATTTTATCTCAGATGACAACCTTCGTTTCCGCCTCCGGAGACGACAAAATAACGAATATCGCTTTGAATATGCCCTATACCATAGAGTACGGGGCGTCGGTGGAGTATTCCTATAAAAACTATACCGAAAACGGCCAGAAATACGATATCGACGACGGGGTGTGCCTTACCGACGGGGTGTATGCCCCGGTAAAGGACACCCAGGACGGCTATTACAGGGCTTTCAGGGGCTATTCAAGGCTTATCGGCTTTGATTTCGGAAAGGAAATGAGGATAACCGGCTTTAAGGCGGATTTCCTCCACTACAACGCCGGTATTTACGCCCCCACGTTTTTGAATATTTACCTTTCCGCCGACGGGGAAAATTACGTCAAATGCGGAAGCGTCGACACCCTTCCCATATATTCGTCAACCGCGAAAAAGCGGAAATATTCCTTTGACTTTGATGTACCCTACAGGGCAAGGTATGTTAAAGTCGAGTTTGCCAGCGACGTATTTGTTTACTGCGACGAGATTGAAATCTACGGCAGCGGGGACATTTCCGGCTGTCTTGAGGTTCCCCCCTATGAGGAAACACCCGACAAGGGCATATACCCCAAATTTTCCGATAAGGTAAAGGGCGCGGGGAGCATAATAAAAATTTACGACGGCTACTACCAGGACCAGTCAAAAGCCGACAACACCAAGGAGGAACTTCTGCCCTATATCGCCTATATAGACAAGCAGGGGAATATAACCGACACCATGTTCGATTCGGTGGCCTTTGTCCCTTGTCATACCGACTACCCTTCGGGGGGAAGGCTGGTTCTGACCTCCGGCAAGCCCGGGGCTGTGAAAAGCGACTGGGAACTTTATTTTACCAACACCTTCAAGGAAAACTTCAACATAAACGCCCTTGAGGAGGCGGCCGGAGAGGTTAATTCCGCCCTTGGCATAAACAATAAAATAAAGGTGTTTCTGACCATTCCCTACCCGGCGCTTCAGGACAAGCCCTTCGGGGATATAAACGGCGACGGCAGAGAGGAATATACCAGAACCCTTGCCGAAAGGGTTGAGGTTATAAAGTGGTATATCGACAGAGTTGTGGATTTATATAATAAGCAGAACTTTCAGAACCTTGAGCTGGCGGGATTCTACTGGTACAAGGAATCGGTGTCCCAGGAGATTTCCGACCATGAGGACAGACTGGTTTTAGAAACTAAAATGTATATAAACGAAAATCATTACGGTCTTTGCCTGCTGTTCGACCCCTATTATCTTTCCTCCGGCTTTGACAAATGGGAGGAATACGGCTTTGACGGTGCGGTAATGCAGCCGAATTTGGTGTTCCGGGACTATTGCACAACCGAAATGTTGGGGGAATTTGCCGAACAGATAAAAAAATTCGGGCTTGGTGTGGAGATTGAAACCGGCGAGCCGGGGAACTTCAATACCGCCGAAGATATAAAGAAATACGGGGAAATCTATGAAAACTACCTGTATTACGGGGCAAAATACGGTTATATTAACGCACTTCAGACCTTTTATCAGGGGGCGGGGCCGGGGACCATATACAGGTTTTATTCCTCCAGCGACCCCTATATGAACTATCTGTACGACATAACGCATAAGTTTATAAAGGGCATATATTCAATCGACCCCCCGGTTATAAACGCCGAAAACCAAAAATTTGAGATTAATTCCGAAAGGAACCGAATATATCTGGATATAGCCACCGATTGTTATATTCAGACCCTTACCGTAAACGCAACCTCGGAACATTCGAAAGTAACCCTTCTTCCGTCAAAGGACGTGCTTTTATATACCCCCGAAAAGGACTTTGAAGGTATTGACGAAATAACCCTTACCGTTACGGATAAATACAACCAGACATCAACCCGTACCATAACCGTTACGGTGGAAAATCCCGGCGGGGAAAGCAGTGAGGGAACGGAAAAAAGCACCGAAGAAACCCAGGATGAAAGCAAAACCGAAAAGCCGAAAAAGAGTAGTAATTTGTTTATTTTCCTTGCCATGGGCGGTATTATATGCGTCACCGGATTGGTTATCGGGCTTATGTTTTCAAAAAAGAAAAGGAAATAGTATATTTTCCGTAAATATGTATATACAAAAATCACAGCGGTTTAATGCTGTGATTTTGCGTTTATATATTAAAATCCATTGAAAAATGGCGGAATTTACAACAGATTACCGCTTTTCCGTTTGGTAAGCCCTGCTTATTTGGACTTGACTTTTCATAAAAATATGTTAAAATATAAATTGTTATATTATCGGTTTGCGGAGGCTTTTTTGTGAAGGGACATATTAATATTGCCATAGACGGTCCCAGCGGAAGCGGCAAGTCCACTTTGGCAAGGAATCTTGCAAAGCGGTTCGGGCTGGTTTACATCGACACCGGCGCCCTTTACCGGACGGTGGGGCTGCACGTAAGAAACCTCGATATCTCCTCCGACGACCGGGAGGGCATTATCGAAAGCCTTAAAACCATAAATATTAAAATGACCCTTGAAAACGGCGGGAATGCGGTTTATTTAAACGGCAAGAAAGTCGGGGACGAAATCCGCACCCCGGTTGCCTCCGTCTATGCCTCCCAGGTTTCAAAAATCCCCGAAGTAAGGCAGTTTCTTCTGGATATTCAGCGGGAAACCGCAAAACACAACGACTGCGTTATGGACGGACGGGATATAGGCACCGTCATTCTGCCGGAGGCGGACGTTAAGATATTTCTATACGCCACCGACGAGGACAGAGCATTAAGGCGTTATAACGAGCTTATTCAAAAAGGGGAAAAAGTAACCCTTGAGGAAATAAATAGGGATATGATCTGGCGGGACCAGAACGACAAAAACAGAAACATCGCCCCCGCCGTTCCCGCCCCCGACGCTATTATTCTGAATAACAGCGGTTTTGAGGAAAACCAGACCCTTGAAAAAGCCGCAGAAATTATCGAAGAAGCGCTTAATAAGCGGAATCAAGGGCTTTAATTAAGAAAGGTTATATTGTAATGAACCGGGAGGACCTACAATATCATATAAACTGCCACGCCGGGGATGTGGGGGAATACGTTATCCTCCCCGGTGACCCGGGAAGGTGCGAAAAAATCGCCTCCTGCTTCGACAACCCTGAATTCGTTGCCTCCAACAGAGAGTTTGTTACATACACCGGCTTTCTTGAAGGGGTTAAGATAAGCGTTACCTCCACCGGCATAGGGGGCCCTTCCGCCGCCATCGCCATGGAGGAGCTGGCTAACATAGGGGCGAAAAAATTTATCCGGGCGGGCACCTGCGGCGGAATAAGCCTGAACGTAAAGGCGGGAGATATAGTTATAGCCTCCTCCGCCGTACGGCAGGACGGCACCAGCTATGAATACGCCCCGGCGGGTTATCCGGCAAGTGCCGACTTCGGAATTACCCTTGCCCTGTACGAAGCGGCCAAAAAGTTAAATCTTCAGCCGAATACCCATGTCGGCGTGGTCCAGGCAAAGGATTCCTTTTACGGACAGCACTGTCCCGAAGGGATGCCGGTATCCGACGAACTGATAAGCAAATGGAAGGCATATAAACAGCTTGGCGTATTGGCAAGCGAAATGGAATCGGCTGCATTGTTTACCGTTGCCGCGTCACGGAGCCTGAAATGCGGGGCGGTTTTTTCGGTGGTCTGGAACCAGGAACGGGAAAAAGCCGGTCTTGGCAATGACTGCGTCCACGATGCGGACAGGGCAATAAAATGTGCCGTTGAGGCTTTCCGCCTGATTATAAAGCAGGACAAAGGGTTAATTAAATTATAGGTCGGTGGGGTTTTGAAACTATACAATTTTATTATTGCAATACTTAAATATCCCGTAAAGCTGCTTTTCCGGGTGAAGGTGGAGGGGAAGGAAAACGAACCCGATACCCCCTACATTGTCTACGGCAACCATTCCTCCTATGTGGACCCGGTGCTGGTGACGGTAGCCCTTAAGGCCAATCCCGTCTGGATGGGCAAAAGGGAGCTTATGAAATACGCATTTTTAAGGTGGATATTCAAAGTCACCGGTTCCATTCCCATAAACCGGGAGGGCCTGGATACCAATGCGCTCCGCAAGTGCTTAGCCACGGTTAAGGAAGGGAACTGTTTAGGCATCTTCCCCCAGGGGACAAGGCTGAGAAGGATTAAGCCCACCCCTCAGCAGGCACATGCCGGCCTGGCTTTTATCGCCGCCATGGCGAAGGCCACCGTGCTTCCGGTATCAATCGTGACAAAACGCAATCAGCCGGGGATGTTCAGGAAAACCAGAATCATTATTCATAAGCCCATTCCTTATGAGGAATATTCGTCCATATCCAAAAGTCCCTCGAAAGAGGAAATCACCGAATATCTTTTTTCAAAGGTGTGCGAACCCTTTGATTCAAACTGATTAAGGATATAATCTGATGGCTGAAATCGTTGTCGCCAAAAACGCGGGCTTCTGCCCCGGTGTCAAACGGGCTGCCGAAATGCTGGAAACCGAGCTTGAAAAAGGAAGCAGGGTTTACTGTCTCGGGGAGCTTATTCACAACAAAACCTTTAACGAAAACCTTAAAAAGCGGAACGTGAAGTTTATAACCCCTTCGGATATCGACGGTCTTCCGGATAACGGGGTGGTATTCATCCGCACCCACGGGGAACAAAAGGTCATTTACGAAAAATTACACGCCAAAGGGATAAAATATATTGACGCCACCTGTCCCTATGTTTCGAAAATCCATAATATCGTTTCAAAGGAATCCGAAAATGGGGGCATCTGCGTAATATTGGGGGACAAAAACCACCCGGAGGTAAAGGGGGTAATGTCCTTTGCCGGCGGGGAATGCGAAGCTTTTTCCAAGGGTGACGACGCCCTTGAATATATAAAAAGGGCAATTTCGGAGGGAAAAGAGGTTTTTGTGGTAACCCAGACCACTTTAAACACGTCGGTTTGGAAAGAATTTGAGAAAAATTTCAAAACCCTATATACAAACGGAAAAATTTTTGATACAATATGCTCTGTTACCGATGTCCGCCAGAAGGAAGCCCTTGAGCTTGCCTCGGAGGCGGATATGGTGGCGGTGGTGGGGAGCCGGGGGTCGTCAAACACCGAAAAGCTGTTTGAGATTGCGTCCGAAGTCTGCAAAAACACCATTTTTATCGAAAACGCAGAGGATTTAGCCCCCCATCTCGAAAACATTAAAAACCGCAAAAAAATCGCAATAATTGCCGGCGCCTCAACACCCGGCGTTATAATACAGGAGGTAAAACAAGCCATGACAGAAACCGCTAATCAGGAACTCAGCTTTGCGGAACTTTTGGACAAGTCATTCAAAACATTAAATATAGGGGAAAGGGTAACGGGAACCATTCTTGCAGTCACACCGGCCGAAATCAAAGTGGATCTGGGAACCAAGCACACGGGAATACTCCCCGTCGACGAGCTTTCGGCAGACGGCGAAGTTGACGTAAGTTCCTTCCGCGTAGGCGATCCGATAGATGCGGTTTGTACCAAGTTTTCCGAAGTCGAAGGTACCGTAATGCTGTCGAAAAAGCGCCTTGACGAAGCCAAGAACATCGGCAAAGTCGCATCCGCTTACGAAAGCGGCGAAATCCTTCACGGCACAGTTAAGGATACGGTTAAGGGCGGCGTCATAGTCAATGTGGGGGGAGTTAGGGTATTCGTCCCCGCCGGACAGTGTGGCGCCGATGCCAACAACCTGGAATCCCTCAGGGGTCAGAAGGTGCCGGTTAAGATTATCGACTACAACGCAGCCAGAAAAAGGGTTGTGGGTTCCATCCGCACGGCGAAAAAGGCCGAACGCAAGCAGATTCTCGACGAGTTCTACTCCCAGATAGAAACAGGCAAAAAGATTACCGGAACCGTAAGGTCGGTTACCAACTACGGCGCCTTTGTAAACATAGGTCCCACCGACGGCATGATTCACGTTTCGGAAATGTTCTGGGGACGCCCCCGCAATCCCGCCGAGCTGTTCAAGGTGGGGGACACCGTGGAAGTGTTCGTTAAGGAAGCCGACCGGGAACGGGAACGCATTTCATTGGGCTACAAGACCGAAGAGACCAACCCCTGGAACGTCTTTAAGACCACCTACAAGGCGGGGGACGTGGTGAACGTCACCATAGTCAGCCTTATGCCCTTCGGCGCCTTTGCCGAAATCGTACCCGGAGTCGACGGACTTATCCATTGTTCCCAGATAGGCCGGAAGTTTGTCCCCAATCCCGCCTCGGTGCTTAAGGTGGGCGAAAAGGTGGATGCCAAAATAACCGCCATCGACGAGGAGAAGAACCGGGTAAGCCTTTCCATAAAGGCTCTGCTTGAACCCGAGGAGGTTACCGAAGAGGATATCGCCGCGGCTAACACCATCGGAAGCGAACAGACCCCGAACGAATCCCCCGAAATCCGGGCTGAAGACTCTGCCGATGCTTCATCCGGCGATGAAAGCACGCAGGAAAACGCTTAAATACAAAATAAAAGAGCACTTTTATGTCCTAAAAGTGCTCTTATTTTACTGAATATTACAAGGCAGAAAAATATAAATACGAAAAACCCCGCCATGGCCGTGATTCCCGAATAACGAAACCCTGCCCAAGCAGGATGGTGCACTCTCCGCCCCTTTGTGCTTCCAACATCCGTCCGAAGGGTGCGCCTTGCGGCTTTAACAGCCTTCAAACGGGAGGCCTGCATCCCCGCAGGCGGAATGTGTGCTCCTTTTCGTATATGTGGGTTTATACTCGGAAATACACGCACCGGGCAGGAGGTATTCGGCTTTTTGCCTTACGGTTTCCCGTTGCGTTTTTTGTCTGTAAATATTGTCACAAACAATCATTTACATTACAGTATATGCTAAAACCTTGTGTGATGTTAATTTATTCGTCTTCTCCGTCGGTCTCTTCCACGTCCTCGTCTTCGTCGTAGGCTTCGTCAAGATCAAGTTCGCTCATAAACTCGTTTTCAAAGGCTTCCGCGGCTTTGTCGAACTCCTCGTCGTTGTCGATAGTGACCAGGGTTTCATCGCCGTTTTCGTCGGCTTCAACACGAAGGATAACATACTCGTCATTATCGTTTTCCACCGGTTCCAGGGCTACATAGACTTTGCCTTCAATTTCAAGGTCGCCGATAACATAGAATTCGGTTTCGTTTCCTTCTTCGTCGGTAAGGGTTATAATCTGCTCGTTGCTGTCGGTCATATTATCCTCCGTATGATAAATAATGCTTTCTTACCTGCAGGGGTATTCTAACATACCATTTACCCAATGTCAAGCGTTTTATACATATGTAACTATTTTCCGTTGACATAATGTTTTACGTTTCCTTCATAACCGTCATTTACCTGCTTTTACCGGCTTTTATAGTCAAAAATCTACAAAAAAAATAATGAATTTTTGGTAAAATCTTCAGCAATTACTTGAAAATTATAAATAAATATTGTATTATAACTTATTGGTACTATTAATGCATACAGGGTTTTTACGGTTTTAAAAGCAATCCTTAATACATAAACCCATTGACTATTCGCCGCAAATACGCCGTATAGCAAAAAAACGGATATTTAAGAAAGGAACGGTCAAGCGATGTCCAACAAATTGTTTCAGGGACTTATTTATCAGATGAAGGATTCCACAGACAGGATAATCGGTGTGGTGGACGATAAGGGGACGGTTATTGCCTGCTCCTCCCTTTCCCATATCGGTGAAATACGCAGCGAGGTGGTGGAGGAAATTTCCTACACCTTCGACTCCTTTACCGTCAACGGGTTCACCTACAAGTCAATCGGTTCCCATACCCGGGCGGAATACATCGCCTTTGCCGAAGGGGTGGACGAGGTAAGCAAAACCCTTGCTGCCATAATTTCCGTTTCCCTAACGAATCTGAAAACCCTTTATGACGAAAAATACGACAAGGCCAACTTTATCAAAAACATAATCCTTGACAATATTCTCCCCGGGGACATATACATCAAGGCAAAGGAGCTGCGTTTTGACAGCGAGATAAACCGGGTGGTTTACCTTATCCGTTTCCTTAACAAAGGCGACGTGCTCCCCTATGACGTGGTGCAGAACCTGTTCCCCGACAAATCCAGGGATTACGTCATTTCAGTAAGCGAAAGCGACATTGTCCTTGTCAAGGAGCTTAAGACGGCGGCGGAAAACAAATCGATCGAAAACATCGCCAAATCCATTGCCGACACCGCTTCCAGCGAATTCTACTACCGTACTGTTATCGGTATTGGTTCGGTGGTTCAAAGCATCAAGGAACTGGCAAGGTCCTACAAGGACGCCCAGGTAGCCCTTGAAGTGGGAAAGGTGTTCGGTTCGGAAAAGAATATCATAAACTACGAAAATTTAGGCATAGGCAGGCTGATATACCAGCTCCCCACCACCCTTTGCGAAATGTTTCTGCAGGAGGTGTTCAAGCGGGGGTCCCTTGAGTCTCTTGACAGGGAAACCCTGATGACCATTCAGGCATTTTTCGACAACAACCTGAATGTTTCAGAAACCAGCCGCAAGCTGTTTGTCCACCGCAACACCCTGGTTTACCGGCTTGAAAAGATTAAAAAGCTTACCGGTCTGGACCTTCGGGAATTTGACCACGCCATAACCTTCAAGGTGGCGTTAATGGTTAAGAAATACATCGCGTCCAAACCCACTATGTATTGAAAAACTAAGGATTAAGCAATGATAACCTTTCAGAATGTTTCCATGGTTTACCCCAACGGAACGGTAGCTCTCCGGAACGTTAATCTTAAGATAAACGACGGAGAGTTCGTGTTCATCGTCGGAAAATCCGGCGCGGGGAAAACCACCCTCACAAAGCTTTTAATGGGGGAAGAACGCATAACCGGCGGTCAGCTTCACACGGGGAAATTCAAGCTGGAAAAGCTGCCAAAACGGAAAATCCCCTATTTACGACGCACCATGGGGGTGGTGTTCCAGGACTTCAGGCTTTTCCCCAACAAGACGGTGTACGAAAACATCGCCTTCGCCTTAAGGGTTATCGGCGAAAAGCCCTCGGTTATCCGGAAAAAGGTGCCGGTGTTCCTTAATCTTGTGGAACTCACCGACAAGGCCGACCGCTTCCCCGACGAACTGTCCGGCGGCGAACAGCAGCGTGTTGCATTTGCCAGGGCGCTGGTGAACAACCCCCAGGTTATCATCGCCGACGAGCCCACCGGTAACGTGGACCCGGAAATGTCCAGGGAGCTAATGGATCTGCTTATAAGGATAAACAATTTGGGGAAAACGGTTATTGTGGTAACCCATGAAAAGGATCTTGTCAATATATTCAAAAAGCGGGTCGTAACCATCCGCGACGGAGAAATCGTGTCCGACAGGTCGGGAGGCTATGACGATGAAACTGATTAGGAACTTTTTTTATCTCTTCGGCCAGGGGATTGTGGGGATTTTCAGAAACTCCATAATGTCAACCGCCTCCATTCTGGTGCTGGTTTGCTGTATGCTGATTGTAGGCACCTTCGGGCTTATAGCAAAGGCTTTAAACGACAACCTTGAAAGAATGGACACCCTGAATGTCATAGTCGCCTACATAGACCCCTCCGCCACCAACGGGGACATTGCCGATATGAAAGCAGAAATAGAAGCCTACAACACCGGCATAACCGTTGAATTCGTAGATAAGAAAACCGGCCTCGAAAGGCTTAAGGAGGAAATGGGAGAAGATATCGATTTGGGGATGTACCTCAGCGAGGATCGGTTGAATCCCCTTCCCGATACCTTTGAAATAACCTTCGAAAAGGCCGAGGGGGCGGAAGCTCTAAACAACTTTATAAATAATCTGGAATATATAAGCGAAACCCGCCACAAGATAGGTCTTGCGGAGGAGGTTGACCGGGTTTCAAACGGAATGATGGCCATAGCGGTCATCCTTATGGGAATGCTGCTTATCGTCGCCTTGTTCGTTATAATGAACACCATAAAGCTGGGGGTGTTTGCAAGACGGGACGAAATCGCCATAATGAGGTATGTGGGGGCAACCAACGCCTTTATCATAACCCCCTATTTAATAGAAGGAATAATCATAGGCATCTTTTCCGCCTGTGTTGCCTACGGAATACAGTATTATCTTTACGAAAAGGTTATTACCGACATTTTGTATTCCTACAAGATTGAAACCATTTCCCCCTTTATAAATTCCGCCGTTTTAGTGGGAGCCGGCTTTTTGGGTATCGGTCTGTTCGCCGGAACGGTGGCTTCGGGGATTTCCATAAAGAAATATTTAAGCGAGTAAATTATTTATCAAACATAAATCGTCATTATTCTGAGTGTTGAAAGGAAGGGCTACATATGAAAAAAGTCATAAAGGTCTGGGCTTTCGCAATAAGCATTATTATCTGCCTTACCTTTACCGCTTCCTCTTTGTTTTTTGCCGGTGTTGAGGCGGGTAAAACCACAACCATTGCAGAAGACCAGGAGGAACTCAAAGCCCTTCAGGCAAAGCTCAACTCCATCCGCCAGAAACGGGACAACCTGAACAAGGAAAAGGCCAAGGCGGGGGACGATTACGAAAACGCCTACGCGGAGAAGCTG
>DBQR01000019.1:0-30678 GCA_002305335.1 Clostridiales bacterium UBA1389 | reverse complement strand
GAACAGCTTATTTCCTCCCTTAACAATAAACTCTTCGAGCAGCAGACCGAACTGGAAAAGCTGTACGACATGTACGACAAGATTGTGGTTTACTACTACAAAAACGGAAATCCCTCGGCCTTTGAGCTGCTGTTGCAGTCGGATTCCCTTTCCTCATTTCTTACCAAAAAGGACTATGTGGAATACATATTGAAGTATATGAAACAGCTGGCATCGGATATCGATGCCGCCAAGGCCGATATTGCCGATACTCTGAATGTCTATGAAACCACAAACAGGGATCTGTCAAATTACCGGGAAAGCCTAAAAACGGCAATGACCGACTATCAAGCTCAGGTGGTTGAACTGGACGAGCTTATGTCGCAGTACGGTGAAGAACTCGAACTTACCGCCGAGCAAATCGAGGAATACGAGCGGAAAGCCAAGGAACTGGAAAAGCAGATAGCCGAATTAAACGCCGCATTGAAGGATAAGTACACCTACATAGAAGGGGATTACGGCTGGCCCATTGCCGCCGACTACTGGGGAAGCTGCGTCATAACCTCCGGCTTCGGCAACAGGAAGGACCCCTTCACCGGGCAGATAGCCTACCACAACGGAGTTGACATATCCGCCCCCGCCAACACGCCGGTACAGTCGGTGAAATCCGGGGTTGTTATAAGAAGCGAATTTTCCGAAAGCTACGGGAATGTGATTGTGGTTTCCCACGGGGACGGCACCGCCACCCTTTATGCCCATCTTTCAAAACGCCTTGTGGGCAATAATGACAAGGTGCTCCAGGGTCAGGTTATAGGCAGGGTGGGCACCACCGGAAGGTCCACCGGCAACCACCTCCATTTCGGGGTTTATTTAGGGAGTAACCTGGTTGACCCCGCCGACTATCTCGACAAGTATATCAAAGAAGTCCTTGACAAATACGGTTATCTGGATTAGACGCAGAATTTTTAAAACTTTAAGGGAAGTACCTTCAGATGAGTAAAACCATAAGAATAACAACCGCCCTTGTGCTTTGTATTGCGGTGGCGGTTATAACTTTTGTTTCGGTGTCGGTGTATTTAAGGGAACAATATGACACCGAACTCGACCGCCAGCATATTGCCTACAATAACGCCGTCGCAAATCTCAACAAAAAATACGAAGACCTTTATGATATAAGCAAGGCGTTGAAAATCCTCAAGGAAGCGCAGAATTATGTCGACCAAAATTATCTCTTTGACATAGACGATGATGCGGTAAAAACCGCTCTGTCCGACGCCATGTACGATATACTGTTTGCCGATACCGCAGAAGGGGACATTCAGGACTACCTGTTAAATGCCTATTTCAGCGCCATCGGGGACGACTACACGTTATATCACAGCAAAGCGGAAATGGAGGAGCTGAGCAACAGCTCAAAAGGAAGGCTGTACGGCATAGGAGTTTATGTGTATCAGGACCCGGACACGGGTTATATATATGTAAACCGGGTTATGCCCGGCTCCCCTGCCGAAACGGCGGGGCTTTTGCGGGGAGACGCCATAATAAACGTGGAGGGTACCCCCGTTACCAGCGAAAGCTACAGCCAATGCGTTTCCCTTGTGGCGGGGGAACTGGGTACCACCGTAAAGCTGAAAATCCTGCGGAACGGGAATGAACTCGATATAAACCCGGTAAGGGGAGAAGTCAGGACCACGGCGGTTTATACCGAATATAAAAACGATTATGCCTATATAACCATAACCGAGTTTTCGGGGCATGTGGCGGAGGATTTCTCCAAAGCCATCGACGAAGCCGAAAGCAAAGGGATAAAGGGCTATATATTCGATATGCGGGACAATCCCGGCGGGAATTTGGATATAATATGCAGTGTTTTAGACAAACTCCTCCCCGAAGGACCCATAATAACCCTTATGGATAAGGATAAAAACGTGCTGGAATCCTACAATTCCGACGCCGATTGCATAAACAAGCCCATGGTGGTGCTGTGCAACGAAAACACCGCCTCGGCGGGGGAACTGTTTACCGCCGCCCTTAAGGACTATCAGATGGCAACCGTAATCGGAACCACCACCTTCGGTAAAGGCACTGGTCAAAACATATGGCCTTTAAGCGACGGTTCGGGGGTTAGGATAACCCATTTCTATTACAATCCCCCCTTCAGCGAAAATTATCATCTTAAAGGCATCACCCCGAATATAATAGTCGAGGAAAGCGAGTATTATAAAAACCGTCCCTTTTTACGGGGCGGCGATGACGACGAACAATTGAATGCCGCCGTTGCCGAACTTGACAGGCTTACAAAACCCGAAAAATAGCATCAGTTAAATATAAACCGAGGAGAAAACCGAAATGGCAAAGCAGATTTATGTATCCAAAGAAGGTTACGCCAAACTGACGGCGGAACTGGAGCATCTTAAGACCGTAAAAAGAAACGAAGTCGCCCAGGCCATAGCCAAAGCCAGAGCCTACGGCGACCTTTCCGAAAACAGCGAATACGACGAAGCCAAAAACGAACAGGGCGAAGTGGAAACCAGAATCGCCAATCTGGAATCCATTATCGAAAACGCCGTCATTCTTGACGACAGCGAGGTCAGGACCGACCGGGTGGGTATAGGCAGTCTGGTTACGGTATACGACATCGAACACAACAAGGAAACCGAATACCGTGTTGTGGGCTCCACCGAAGCTGACCCCTTTTCCGGTAAAATATCCGACGATTCCCCCCTTGGCAAAGCCCTTCTCGGCTGCCGCAAAGGGGATACGGTAAACGTGGAAGCCCCCAAGGGCATATTAAAATTCACCATATCTGAAATATCCAAATAGAAAAGGAATTGTTATGTCAGACAATATAAACCAGGTAACAGAAGGCGAAAACGAGGTTTTGACCACCCACGAACTGGAACTCAGGCGGATAAGGCTTGCCGAACTGAAATCAGATGGTAAAAACCCCTTCGAGGAAGTCAGGTTCGACAAAAACGCCTATGCTGCGGTTATAAAGGATAACTTCGAAGAATATGAAGGCAGGGATGTGTCCATAGCCGGCAGGATAATGTCCCGCCGGGATATGGGAAAGGCAAACTTTATCGATATTGCCGACGGCAGCGGAAGAATCCAGTGCTATGTGAGAATCGACGATATAGGGGAGGACTCCTTTACCGAATTCAAAAGATGGGATATCGGCGATATTATAGGTCTTACCGGCTTTGTGTTCAAAACAAAGCGGGGGGAGATTTCGGTACACGCCAAATCCGTCAGACTCCTTTCGAAAGCCCTCCTTCCCCTTCCCGAAAAGTTCCACGGACTCAAGGATACCGACCTGCGCTACCGTCAGAGGTATGTGGACCTTATCGTAAACCCGGAAGTCAAGAACACCTTTATAATGCGGTCCAAAATAATAACAAAAATCCGCAATTTCCTTGACGCAAGAGGATTCTTGGAGGTTGACACCCCCGTGCTTCACACCATCGAAACGGGGGCGGCCGCCCGTTCCTTTGTGACATACCACAACACCCTTGACATTCCCATGTATCTCAGAATCGAAACCGAACTCCACCTTAAGCGTCTTATCGTAGGAGGATTCGAAAAGGTTTACGAGGTGGGCAGGGTGTTCAGAAACGAGGGTATGGACGTAAAGCACAACCCGGAATTCACCTCCATAGAGCTGTATCAGGCCTATACCGACTATCACGGCATGATGGATCTGGTGGAGGAACTGTATGTCAGCCTGACAAGGGATGTATGCGGCAGCGACGTCATAACCTATCAGGGAACCGAAATTAACATGGCTTCCCCCTGGGAAAGGCTTTCCATGGCGGAAGCGGTTAAGAAATACGCCGGTGTTGACTACGGCGACTGGAAGACCGACGAAGATGCCCTGGCGGTTGCCAAAGCGCATAATCTTAAAATCGAAGGCGTTCCCACCAAGGGGAACGTACTTATAGCCTTTTTCGAAAACTTTGTGGAGGAAAAGCTTATTCAGCCCACCTTCATATACGACTACCCGGTGGAAAATTCCCCCCTTGCAAAGCGGAAAAGAGATAATCCCGCTTTTACCGAAAGATTTGAATTCTTTATTTACGCAAGGGAAATGGGGAACGCCTTTTCGGAATTAAACGACCCCATCGATCAACGGGAAAGGTTTGAAAAGCAGGTGGCGGCAAAGAAGGCGGCGGGGATAAACGCCGAAGTCGACGAGGACTTTATAACCGCCCTTGAATACGGTATGCCCCCCACGGGAGGTTTGGGCTTCGGCCTTGACCGGCTGGTTATGCTCCTTACCGATTCCCCTTCCATAAGGGATGTACTGCTGTTCCCCACCATGAAGCCTATAAAAAGCTAATATTTCAGGGAAAGGAAGGGTAATGCCATGAAAATAGGCCCAGACGGCAAGCCCGCCGATCTTATACAGGACGAACCGCCCAAAGAAACCGAAGAAAACACCAAAAAAACCTTCAGGGATAAGCTGGAAGAGTTCTGGTACTTTTACAAATGGCAGACCGTTATTTCGGTAATTCTAATAATCGGAATCGGTTTAGGAATAGCCCAGCTGTTTGCCAATAAAGAACCGGATGCCGGTATAATGTACGTAGGTCCCGGTTATATTTCGGCGTCGGTCAGGGCAAAAATGACGAAAATCGCCGAATATTACCTTAACGACTACAACGCCGACGGGGAAAAATATCTTTCCATACTTGACATAACCGCCTCCGGCGACAAAACCAAAACCGCCTACGAATCAAACGTGGACGCGGTAAAAAGGTTCAACCTTGAAATAACCGCCGGAGATTCCCTTATTTATTTAGTGGAGGAATCCTTTTACGAGGAACTGAAGGAATACGGGGTGTTGGCAAAGCTTTCAAGCATAATCGATGGGGATAAAATCCCCGACAACACCTATGACGAGTACGGCGTAAGGATATCAAACCTTGATTTCTTTGACATAGACGGCTTCAGTTCCCTCCCGAAGGACACCGTTCTCTGTATCCGCCAGTCCCCGGAGGGGGAAGCCATCGCCTACGGCAGGACGGTGGAATTCTGGAATTCCAACAAGGCTCTTTTCAAAGCCATGTTCGATTTCAGGTCCGAGGAACAGCCCGCCAAACCGATACCCGTCTTTGACGTTGCCCCCTATGACGTGGGCTTAATGTATGTCGGCTATAACAGGATATACGAGATAACCCGGAAATCCCTGTCGGATAAAGCGGTAAAATACTTTACCGACAGCAACAAGTCCGATTCAAAGGAACTGGGGGTTGACTACAGGATTGTAAAGAAAACCGGCAACGCTTATACCGATAACCCCGACGACGCCGCCTATTTTGAAAAACAGCTTGAAAGCGGAAACAACATAATCTTTATTGTAGAAAAATCCTTTTACGATAAGCTGTACGAATCGGGGCAGCTTTTATCCCTTGAAAGCGTGTTTTCCTATAAGGATTCCAACGGGGAAACGGTGACGCTGCTTCCCGACGCCGAATCGGAAGACGGTTACGGGGTCAGGGTGTCGGAACTTAAATTTTTTAAGGAAATATCAGGCTTTGACGTGTTTGAGGACGACCTGGTGCTTTGCATAAGAAACCGTCCCGAAGGCTGTGACAAAAACTTTTTCAACGCCTGCGTGGAATTTTACCGGCAGATAATGTATTACCAAAGCGATACCGAATCGGGTAAATAATCGAGCAGATAAAAAACTGTTGCAAATTTTAATAAAATATGCTATTATTACGAGAAGTTATAAATCCGGAGGATAAAAACTAAAATGGCAAAATATACAAGGACCCAGTTAAAAAGAACCTTGATCTTCACCATCGTATTATGTATTCTTGTGTCCGGCGCAGGCGTAGGAATTTTTCTGAAAGCCTTCCTTAACAAATCCCCCCTGTTTGAAAACCAGGCCTTCGCGCAGGCCCTTGCCAAGGAATTAGGGGTTTATGCAAGAGAATTAGACCAGGAAATGCTTGATAAATTCGAGTTCATGGCCTATTCATTTTCCGCTTTTGATATGGAAAATTACCAGCCCACCGGCTACTCCTACATTGTTTTAGGCAACGCCAAGTATGCCTCCGCAATGCTTGACGAATCCTCCGGCGAGGAAAGTGACGAATCGGAGGAAGAAAGCGAGGAATCCCTGACCAGTGAGGAATCTTCGGTAAGTGAAGAAACCGCTTCGGAAGAAAGCCAGACTCTTTCGGAAGAAAGCGAAAACGCAACCTCCGAGGAAAGCCAAAACGAATCCGCCGAAAGTCAGGACGATTCCCAGGACGAAAGCGATACAAGCGAAGCAAGCGAAGACAGCGAAGATAGCGAAGATAGCGAAACCAGCCTTCCTTATTCCCAGGACGATTACATTTACATTTTCAACATTAAGCCTTCGGCAAAGGATCTGGCTAATTTCCGCAATCTGCGTACCATTTCCGCCCTTGATTCCTCCGCCCTTGACCAGATAAACACCGAAATCTGGTATTACAACTTCTATGCTTACAGCAACCAGATCAGTTCCTCCCTTAATTACAACGAAATTATAAAGATTATCGCTCTTGACGATATAACCGACCTTACCGTCTTCAAGGACCTTTCCAAGCTGGAATATCTTTCCCTTGCCGCCTCCTCCTTAAAGCGGCTTTCCGGTATAGACAGCCTTACTACCCTTAAGAATCTGGATATATCCGGTACCAAGGTAGAATCCATCGAAGGGGTTGACAAGCTTACAAATCTGGAGGTTCTGATTACCGCCGGGAACAGCATTTCCGACATTACCCCCCTGGCGAATATAACCACCCTTAAGACCCTTGCCCTTGACCGGAACGAAGTAGAGGATATTTCCCCCATAAAGAACCTTACCAACCTCACCGCCCTTTCTCTGGCGTCAAACAAGATCGAATCCATTTCCGACCTTAAGGACCTTAAGGAGCTTAAAACACTTTACCTAAACAAGAACGAAATAACCGATGCTTCGGTGCTTTCCTCTTTAACCAAGCTTGAAAACCTTTATATTTCCGAAAACAAGTTTACCTCCTTCCCGGATATGTCAGGTCTTGATAATCTGAAAATCCTTGAAGCTAAGGGAACCAGAGTCGCCAAGTCCGATGAGGACGAGGAAGACACGGAAACCAGCGATACAAGCGAAGCCAGCGAAGTAAGCGAAACCAGTGAAACCGGCGAAACCAGCGAAGAGGAAAATGAAGAAGACGAATACGAAATAACCGGCACCATAACCGATATTTCGGGAATTAAGGGTATGGACAAGCTGGAAACCCTAAGTCTGACATATAACAAGATAACCCTTATTCCCGATTTGTCCTCCCTTAAATCCTTAAAGACCATTGACCTTTCCTACAACTCAATCACCGACGTTGAGGGTATTTACAATCTTGACAGCCTCACCACCATAACCCTCAACGACAACCAGATAACCTCAATAGAGGGAATTCACGACCTTAAGGCTTTAACCACGCTAACTATAAATAACAACAAGATAACCTCCCTCCCCGACCTGTCCACCCTGAAGGCACTCGTCACCCTTACGGCAAACGACAACGAGATTGCCACAATAGAGGGAATCCACAACATCGACACCCTTAAGACCATCAATCTTGCCAACAACAAGCTTACGGATGACATCGACATACATGACCTTAAGGCGTTGACCACCCTTGACCTCAGCGAAAACGATATAACGGACATTTCGGGACTCAAGAAGCTGGATGCGGTAACCTCCATAAACCTTACCGACAACGAACTTGAAAGCATCGAAGCTCTGCTCGGCTTCAAGACCCTTACCTCAATCAAATGCGCAAAGAACAATATTTCAAACCTCCCCGAAACCGAACTTAAGGTTAAAGACGGGGACAAGGAACTCCCCCCGCTTTACAATGTCACCAGCGTTGACTTTTCCGACAACAAGCTGACCAACGAGGGCGTTGCGGGTATGACAACCTACTTCAAGGACACGGGAGTTACCTCCATCATTATTTCGGGCAACGAGGTTAAGAACTACAAGGTGCTTTCGGATTACTTCAAGAACGCCACCATCACAAACAAGATGAAAGATGACGATGACGATACTTCCGGCGAGGAATCCGGCGAGGTATCGGATACTTCCTCAAACGAAAGCTCAGCCGAAACCGTTTCCGAATAATCAAATTAAATAATCCCATAAAACAAACCCAACCTTCAGGGGTTGGGTTTGGCATATAGGGAACAAAAAGGGGTATTTGTATGAATTTCAAGGATTTTGAAAAGAACACGGTTATTTTAATGTCCGGCGATTCGGTTACCGACTGCAGTCGGGGGCGTCCCTACGGCACCTATACAAACGGCCTGGGGGACGGCTATGTAAAACGGATTCACGAAATAATAAGCGCCACATATCCCGAAAAGGAAATTAAAATCGTCAATTCCGGAATTTCCGGCGAAACCTCCCGTCAGGTAAGGGCAAGATGGATAAACGACATCGAAACCGTAAAGCCCGACTATGCCACCCTCCTTATAGGGGTAAACGACATCTGGCGGAAGCACGACTTCTACATGGACAAACAGGTGGCGGTGGGTATTGAGGAATACGAGGAAAACATCCGCTTTATCACCGAATATGCGGTTAAAAATTTAAAGGGCTTTACCCTTATTTCCCCCTTTTACCTTGAACTGAACCGGAAAGACCTATTCATGAAGGACGTTTTGGCCTATTCGGCGGTGTGCAAAAAAGCAGCTAATGAATATAACTGTAACCATATAGACCTTCAGCCCGAACTCGACCGGCTCTGCAAAGCCCTCTACACCAAGGTATTTTCCTATGACAGGGTTCATCCCGGTCCCGTCGCCCATTACGCCATAGCAAGATATATCCTTAAGCAGTGGAAATTCAAATTTTAGAAAGGAAAACCGATTATGCCGGATTTGCTTGTTAAACTTTATGACATAGGGGACAATTCCGCCGTATATAACGAACTTGCGGAAAAGGGTATTAAAATCATCCGTCCCATGACCCCAAATAAACACAAGGTCCATGAATTTATACTGAAAAATTTCCACGAAGGCTGGGCAAACGAAACCGACACCGCCTTTACCAAGTTCCCCGTTTCCTGTTTTATAGCCATAGATGCCCAGACCAAGGAGATACTGGGCTTTGCCGGCTATGACTGCACCTATAAGGCCTATTTCGGCCCTACCGGCGTTGCCGAAAGCAAACGGAAGCTGGGTATCGGAAAAGCCCTATTATTAAGATGCCTTGAGGCAATGCGGGACGAAGGCTATGCTTATGCCGTTATCGGCTCGGCGGGGCCTGTGGATTTCTACAAAAAAATATGCGGGGCGACGGTCATCGAAGGCTCATCCCCCGGAATATACGCCAATCTTATATAGTCAGGAGCAGATTTTATGTCTAAAATAAAAGCCGGAATAATAGGCGCCACCGGAATGGTGGGGCAGAGATTCATCACCCTGCTGGAAAACCACCCCTATTTTGAAATATCCTACCTTGCCGCCTCAAAGTCGTCGGCGGGGAAAGCCTATGAAAAAGCCGTAGAGGGAAGATGGAAGCTTAGTATTCCCTGCCCCGACGAGGTTAAAAATATGCCGGTGTACGACGGCGAAGACGTTTCAAGCGCCGTGGGGAAATGCGACTTCGTTTTCTGCGCGGTGGATATGCCCAAGGAAAAGATAAAAGCCCTTGAGGAGGAATACGCTAAGGCGGAAATACCGGTGGTTTCAAACAATTCCGCAAACCGCCACGTACCCGACGTGCCTATGCTTATACCCGAAATAAACTTCGGTCACACCGATATCATTCCTGTCCAGAAAAAGCGTCTGGGCACCCAAAAGGGGTTTATCGCGGTAAAGCCTAACTGTTCCATACAGTCTTATGTTCCCGCCATCACCCCCTTGCTGGATTTCGAGCCGGTGTATATAAACGTAACCACCTTTCAGGCAATATCCGGTGCCGGCAAAACCTTTGACACTTTCCCCGAAATAATCGACAATGTTATCCCCTATATAGGCGGGGAGGAGGAAAAAAGCGAAAAGGAACCCTTAAAGGTCTGGGGAAAAATAGAAGACGGTAAAATCATAAACGCAAACTCCCCCGTTATTTCCGCCCAGTGCATCAGGGTTCCCGTTTCCGACGGCCATCTTGCCGCAGTATCGGTGAAATTCAATAAAAAGCCCGCCAAGGAGGAGATTATAAAACGCTGGAAGGAGTTTACCTCCCTCCCCCAACAGCTTAAGCTCCCCCATGCCCCGGAGCAGTTTATAACCTACTTCGGGGAGGATAACCGTCCCCAGACTTCCCTTGACCGGGATATTTACGGCGGCATGGGAATATCCGCCGGCAGATTAAGGGAGGACGGCATTTTCGATTACAAATTCATCTGCCTTTCCCACAACACCCTCCGGGGCGCCGCAGGGGGCGGAGTCTTAACCGCCGAACTGCTTTACAAGCTGGGTTATCTGTACTAAACAATTACACCCCCGCAGGATATGCGGGGGTTTTTATGTAATACTTCTTTACTTGTGACCATACCTTCTTCTTTTAAACAGCCGCCTAAGCAGCGGTCTTAACAGTCTTGGCGCCCTTATAACATAAATCCTCATTATGATTCCCCTTTACGCAATTAGTATGAATACCCCCGCCCCTACTATAATAACCGACGACACAAATACCATGGCAGGCGCCGGAAGAAAGCAGCCCAATAACACTCCCGCACCAAAAGCCAATATGCTGAATCCCACCGCTTTTCGCCTGCAGAACATAAAAATCACGCCTTTCGTTTGCAGTTTATGCAAAAAGGCGTGATTTGTTGATTATTTGTTTTTAACCCAAATCAATATCAATCGTTTTTTCGGATATGCTGCCGTAATAGTCGTTGACGGTCACTTTTACGGTGATTTTGCTTTCCCCGCTTTTAAGGCTTACGGTATGTTTAAAGGTGAATTCATCCTTGTCAAGCTGATTCAGGGCAATATTCTTTACGGTATCGCCCCTTCCCGAAACCGAAATTACAACCTTCTCGATACCGGCGTTATTGTTTTTGCAGACAATATTAAGCACCGCTTTATCCTCTTCGACGGTATAGCTTATTTCGGGATTTTCAAGAACAGGCTGTGTGTCGCCGGTGTCGTAATAGTATTTATACGCCCGGTGGAAGGCAGCCTTGCCGTTATAGTCCTTGGCATAGTAATGGGAGTAGGCAAAGGTGACATACCCCGAAACGTAAGGCCGGGCTATCTCCATCTGCCTTAAGAAGCGGGAAAGATAGGCAGACTGGAAGTCCTGGGTGAAGTTTTCGCTGTTTGCCCAGAAAATCAGTCCTTCCTCGGTGTCGACCGCCGCCTTCAGAGCCGCAAAATATGCGTCCAGCTGGTTGATGGTTATATGCCCTGCTCCCACTGCGTCCTGGCAGCAGAATATATCTCCTTCCCGGAAGTTGGCGGTGGCGAATACCTTTTTCCATTCCTCCTCCGCCTTCTTGGCGTTACCACCCGATGACCTTACATAGGGGGATAACAGCATGGGCATGGAGGCGTCAAGTTCGGTCAGCGGGTCAAGGTACATGTTTAAAAATTCCCCCGCTTTTGTTTCATAACCCGACATTCCGTTATACATTTCCCACACAAAGTACCAGCCGTGAAGGGCATTGGGGTACTGGCTTTTATATTTATCATAGATTTCGGTGGCAATATCAATTCCCACCTTTGACTGTTTTATGTTCCAGTCGTTCTTTGTTACGGCATAACTCCACCATTCGTTGGCGTTGTTAAGCCCCACAAAGACCTTTATACCCAATTCCTCCGCCGCCTCAAGTAAATTGGGCAGCATATTGGGGTATTCCTTAAAACCGGAAGTGCGGTTGTTCTGAGTGAGGGAAGAGGGGTAATATACATTTTCAAACTTGCCTTCGGGGGTGTCGGCAATCCACTGGACTATGAAAATATCAATCCCCACTTCCTTAAGTCCTTTGAAATGGGTTTTCCAGTTTGCCACTGTCCAGTTTGCGCAGGCCCAGGGCTGAATAAAGGTGCCGGTGACATGAGGCCAGGTGCGTTCTATGGGCTGGGCGGAGGTTTCGTCGCTTATATCCATACTTTCATCCTCGCTGATTTCGCTTTCTTCGCTTTCTTCGCTTGTTGCACTGTCTTCCTCTGATTGGGGGGTGCTTTCCGAAAGGTTGCTGCTTTCGGTTGATTTATCCTCTGTGGGCTTTCCGCAGGCGGTAAGCACAAGCGCTAATAAAAGAAAAACTATAAGTAACTGCTTTTTCATCCGGTTTCTCCTTAATTCCCTTTGTAAATATCGTTGCCGTGAATGTCTATCCCCACATAAAGGGGGAAATCTTCAAATATAATTTCCTTTACCGATTCGCTGTCCAGCTCCTCAAAGGCTATTACTTTAACCGATTTTATATGCTTTGCCGCCAGTGCGCCGGCTCCCCCCAAGGCGATAAGATACAATCCCTTTCGCTTTATTATCGCCTGTCTTACCTGCCCGCTTCTTTCCCCCTTGCCGATGGTGGCGAACACTCCCTTTTCGTATAAAAGGGGGGCAAATCCGTCCATTCTGGCGGAGGTGGTGGGACCGAAGGAGCCGCATACCTCCCCGGGTTTGGGAGGGGTGGGGCCGGCGTAATAAATAACCGCATCCTGCAGTTCAAAGGGGGGCTTTTCCCCTTTTTTTATTATTTCCGCCATTTTTTTATGGGCGGCGTCCCGGGCGGTATAGACGACCCCCGACAGGGTTATCTCGTCGCCGGCTTTAAGTATGGGGGAATTTTTAATTAGTTCCCCGACCGTCATAAAGGCCTTCATTTTAATTTCCCGAAATAAGCTTAGCCATTTCCTCAAGGGCGGTGTCAAGATGCTTATTCATAACCTCAAGGCTCTGATTTGCCTTGGAGAAGTGTTCCCGGTAAACAAGGGAAAGCTGCTTTGCCTGTTCGCAGTATTCCTCCGCCTTTGCCTTTGCCTTTACGGCATAGCTTTCCGCCTCCGCTTTGGCGATGGAAAGCAGCCTTTCCCGTTCTGTTTTTGCTTCGGCAATAATGGCGGTTGCGGCGTTCTCGGCGGCGGACAGTTTTTCCCCCAGCCTGGCGTTTACCATATCCGTTTCCTTCTGCTTCTTTTCAAGCATATCCTCGTATTCGGCTTTTATAGATGTGATTTCCCCATCCTTTTTTTCGCATTCCTTTTTGTAAAACTCGCATTCCGAAAAAAGTCTTTTGATTTCGTCGTCCTTTTCCGAAAGGGCTTTAAGCTGCGCTTCGTTCAGCCTGATAAGGAACTCGTCAACGTCTTTTCGCTTGTAGCTTTTAAGTACCGGAGAATCGTTCATTGTCTTCAGCCTTTCTTAAGTATTTCCAATTTATATTTTAAATCAAACAAGCCCTAAAGTCAATGCTTTTTTGCCGGTATAAAGCATATACATTATTTGCAGGTACAGGGTCAGATAAAAGGGAACGGACGGAAAGCAATGCTTGAATTTATAAAAGACCTTGTCTGGGGAATCCCGACGGTGGTTATATTAACCCTATTCGGCATATATTTTACGATAAAAAGCCGTTTTTTTCAATTGACCGGAATATCCGATGTGTTCTCAACGGCGATAAAGGATATAAAAAAGTCCGCCGGAGGGGGAATTTCGGCGGCCATGGCTTTGTCCACCGCCTTGGGGGGAACGGTGGGGATAGGCTCCATTACCGGGGTTGCCCTCGCTATATCGGAAGGAGGAGCGGGCAGCGTCTTCTGGATGTGGGTGGTGGGGTTTTTGGGGTGTATGCTGAAATATGCCGAAATAAACGTGGCGGTTAAAAACCGGCAGAAAACCGACGGAATTTTCACCGGCGGTGCCATGTATGCCCTGAATGCCATGGGTAAAAAGAAAACCGCCGTCTTCTTTTCCCTGATGTGCATATCCGCTTCCTTTTGCACCGGGTGCCTTACCCAGTCCTCGGCGGTGACGGCTTCCCTTATCCCCGGAGGGATGCCGAGGGCAGTCTGCGGCATATTTATCAGCTTGGCGGTGCTTTTGTCGGTGGCGGGGGGGAGAAGGCTTATCGCAAGGATTTCCTACGCCCTTATGCCGGCGGCAGGTTTTATTTATATTCTTTTAACCCTTTACATAATAATTACAAGGGTAAAATTCCTCCCCAATGCCTTCGGGGAAATATTCCGTTCCGCTTTCGGCATAAAACAGGCGGGGGCGGGGATTATGGGCTACTTCTTTTCACAGGCGGTGAGAGTGGGCTTTACAAGGGGAATTTTTTCCTCGGAAGCCGGGATGGGGTCCTCCCCCATTGTCCATTCCTCCTCGGAAAACGCCACCCCCCACACCCAGGGCAAATGGGGGATAATCGAAATGTATGCCGATATTTTTGTGTTTTCCACCCTGACCGCCTTGGCTCTGCTTATGGCGGGCTTTGACGACGTGGGGGTAATGTATTTTAAATTTTTCGGTGATCCCGGAAGGGTTATCCTTCCACTGCTGCTGTCGGTGTTCGGCTTTGCCTCCATTATCAGCTGGTGCTTTTACGCCGAAAGCTGTATAAAGTTTCTGTTTTCAGGTAAAAGCCGGACTGTTTCGGTGATTTACCGGATTTCCGTTTCAATTTTGTCCTTTTTGGGTGCGGTGGCGGCGGCAAAGGCGGTGTGGAGTGTTGCCGATATTTTTAACGCCCTAATGATATATCCCAATTTATACCTGCTTTTTATAAAACGAAAGGAAATATGTTCATGCTTTGGCACAGTCAGACAGTAAAAGCCGTATTTGACAACCTTTCCACGGGGGAAAAGGGGCTTACGACTAAAGAGGTCGAAACCCGCCTTGAAAAATACGGGACAAACACGCTTACCGAAGGGAAAAAGGACAGATTGTTAAAGAAATTTTTTCTGTCCTTTGCGGACGTAATGACGGGGGTTTTGTTTGCGGCAGCCGCCGTTTCCTTTATCGTGTCTAAAATAAAGGGGGAAACCACCGTTGACGCTTTTATCATTTTGGCTATCGTGCTTATGAACTCGGTTATTTCCCTTATTCAGGAAAGCAAGGCGGAAAAGGCCCTTGAAGCCCTGAAAAGCCTGAGTTCTCCCACCTCAAGGGTTATCCGGGACGGGGTTGAATACAATATTGACAGCAAATATGTGGTGCCGGGGGATATCCTTATTTTTGAAAAGGGGTGCTTTGTTCCGGCGGACTGCCGGGTTATTGAGAGCTTTTCCCTAATCACCGACGAATCCCCCCTGACCGGGGAATCCATGGGGGTGTATAAAACAATCCCCCCCATAAAGGGAGGGGAAAAACACCTGTCTTCGATGCATAATATGGTATGGTCGGGGACCACGGTAACCGGGGGTCACGGGAAGGGGGTGGCGGTGGCCACCGGGATGAATACCCGCATGGGGAGTATCGCCGGAATGCTTTCCGAAAACAGCCGCCGGAAAACTCCGCTTCAAAAACGCCTTGCTAAAACCTCCACCGGACTGGGGAACGGCGCGCTGATTATCTGCCTTGTTATTTTCGTGTTTTCGGTATTCAGGGGTTTTCCCGTTACCGAAATGTTCTTAACCTCGGTAAGCCTTGCGGTGGCGGCAATCCCCGAAGGGCTGCCGGCAATCGTCACCATTATGCTTTCCATCGGGGTTACCGACATGGCAAGGAAAAAGGCGGTGGTTAAAAAGCTGCCCGCCGTCGAAACCTTAGGTTGTTCCACCGTTATCTGCACCGACAAGACGGGAACCCTAACCCAGAACAAAATGACGGTCACCGACTGGGAGGGGGATACCCTTTTACTTTCAAAGCTGTTTGCCTTAAACAACCGTCTTTCCTCCCCCACCGAGCAGGCGTTGTATAATTTTGCCCTGCAAAAAATCCCCGATATAGAAAAATACCGCCTTGATAGGCAGATAATCGAGGAAATTCCCTTTGATTCCAAAACCAAAATCATGGTTACCTTACATAAGGAGGGTAAAGATTACCTTGCCGTTATCAAAGGAGCCCCCGAGGAGGTGGAAAAATATTCAAACGGTAGATTCGACAAAAAAAAGCTGAATGCCTTTGCCAATAACGGTCTCAGGGTTATCGGGGCGGGTTATGCAAGGCTTAAGGAAAAGCCCAAAGGATTGCTTGGAATAAAATTTAATCTTTGCGGCATGGCGGGAATGATGGATATTCCCCGCCCGGAAGCGAAGGAGGCGGTTCGAAAGTGCCGCAAAGCCGGGATAAAGGTGGTTATGATAACCGGCGACCACAAGGATACGGCGGTGGCGGTGGCGAAAATGCTTGGCATCTTCAGGGAAGGGGACTATGCCTATACCCAAAGCGAAGTCGAGGATATGCCGAAAAGCAAACAAAGCAAAGCCCTGCTTTCGGCGGCGGTGTTTGCCCGCGCCACCCCGGAATTCAAGGTTAAAATAATCGACGCCTACAAGGAAAGCGGCGGGGTGGTTGCCATGACCGGCGACGGGGTGAACGACGCCCCGGCGTTAAAAAAAGCCGACATCGGCTGCGCCATGGGAAAGTCGGGTACCGATGTGGCAAGGGAGGCGGGGGACCTTATACTCACCGACGATAACTTTGCCACCATTGTTGAGGCGGTTAAGGCGGGGCGGGGGATTTACGCCAATATCCGCCGGGCGGTGCATTTTCTTATTTCCTGCAACATAGGGGAAATCGCCACGGTTTTCACCGCCATAATGCTGTCGATGCCCTCCCCTTTAACGGCGGTTCAGCTTCTGTGGGTGAATCTGGTTACCGATTCCCTCCCCGCCATCGCTTTAGGGCTTGAAAAAACAAGGGATGATGTTATGGATAAGCCCCCCATAAAACCCGGTTCGGGACTGTTTTCGTCAGGGGAAAAGCTCCTTATACTTGCGGAAGGGCTGGCAGTGGGGGCGTTAACCCTTACGGCATACCTTGTGGGGGGTCAAACCTCCGCAGGGACGGGGTCAACCATGGCTTTCGGGGTGCTTTCCTTTTCCCAGCTTTTCCACTCCTTTAATATGAGGTCGTCAAAACCCCTTATCTTATCGGGGATAAATATACCCCTGATTTTAGCTTTTCTGGTTTCCGGATTCACGCAGGCGGCGGTTATGCTTATACCCTCTCTTTCGGGTATATTCGGCGTAACGATGCTTGACAGCGAAAACTGGCTTTGGGTGGCCGGCCTTTCGGCGTCAATACTCATTATTGAGGAAATATGTAAAATATTCAAAAGGCGGCCGAAAAACAAACATCTTGAATAAAGTAAACTTTTATGCTATCATGCCTTTATGTAAGGCGTTTGGTCGAATAGTTCGTTTAATAATTCAAGACGGGAAAGATTGATTCTGACTTTTAACACTTCATTAAAAATATCTTTTTCCGAAACATATTTAAGCATAAGCAGGGAATAAATCCCCAATATCCCGCCGTAGGGCACCGCATGCACAACTATTAAAAACGCTAATGATATAATATATCCCACAAGCAGAGCCGTTAAGAAAAGGGCAAAGATAGGATGGACGGGTTTTCCCTTGATTCTGCGATACAATGTTATATAAGATAAAGCAACAAAGGGTATTCCCGCGTAGGGGTTAATATATATTGTAAAGGCGGCAAGGGCAAGGGAGAAGGTTAACTCCCGGATGATGAAAAAAAATTCGTCGAAGGTCTCGCCGAAAACTCCTCTGCAACAGTATGCCCTTTCATGGCTTTCCGAATCATCAAAGCGGTTTGTAATATGGCGGTTTGCCCTTTTCAGTATGGCTATCCTTAACTTGTTGCAAAGAAATATAAAGAGCCTGTCGGCAATTATCAGGCAGACAAACACGATAATATAACCTTTAATGCCTTCGGCCGCTGCGGGCTGATCGTAGGACATCAATGCGGAAAAAAGTTTTATGCCTATCCAGAATTCCGCCGGAGTTATTGCTGTAATCACGATTAAAACAAAAACCGCAAATGCAATTATTATGATATTTTTCTTTATAAATTCCCTGTATTCGCTTTTGATTTTCGGTGTCATGGCTATGCCTCCGAAGCTTGTAATAAGAAAGGTTGACAAAATTGAAGGAAATTACAATAAACAAAAACGACGCCGGTCAGCGCATTGACAAATTTCTGACTAAAAAATTCACATCCATGCCGAAAAGCCTTTTATATAAATATGTCCGCACAAAAAGAATAAAGGTAAACGGTAAACGGGTAAAGGAAAATTATATGCTTAATGCGGGGGATATATTATCATTTTATATCCCCGATGAGTTCTTTGCCGAAAATCAAAGTAAGGCGTTTTTGGTATCAAGAAGCGATATAAAGGTATGCTATGAGGATGAAAATATCCTAATCGTTGACAAGGAAAAGGGGCTTATCTGCCACTCGGAATCCCCGGAGGGGACTGAGGATACCCTTATTGACAGAATAAAGGCTTATCTTTACAAAAAGGGGGAATACGACCCGGAAAACGAAAACACCTTTTCCCCCTCCCTTTGCAACCGGATCGACCGGAATACCCAGGGGCTGGTGATAGCGGCGAAAAATGCCGAAGCGTTGCGGATAATGAATGAAATAATAAAAAACAGGGAGATAGAAAAAGGATACCTTGCCGTTTCCCACGGGATTTTGAAAAACAGAAAAGGGGAGCTGGTGTCCTACCTTGAAAAAAACAAGGAAGAAAACAAGGTTTATGTTAAAAAATCTCCCGCTGAGGGGGCTTTGACGGCAAAGCTGGAATATGAGGTTATTGCCGAAAACAAGCAGAAAAACCTTTCCCTTCTGAAAATAAACCTTAAAACGGGGAGAACACATCAGATAAGGGCGCAGTTTGCGGCGGAGGGACATCCTATTTTGGGGGACGGAAAGTATGCCGTAAACAAAGACGACCGGAAAATGGGGTTTTCGTCGCAGGCGCTGTGTTCCTATTCGGTAGGTTTCAGGTTTGTTTCGGACAAGGGGATTTTGAATTATTTAAACGGCGTTACGGTGAAAACCGAAAAGCCGGATTTTGTGGGGCTGTTTTATTAGGTTTTTCTTCTCGATATTCGGAAGGCTTATTTGTGACTACCCCTACGGATACAACTTTAACATAACAGTATATTTTATTAAACTACGGACTGGCAAAAAACCGCCCGGGGTTTTACAGGCGGTTTAATCTATTAACTTCAGTATTATCCTCATAAGCTCCTCCCTGCCGGTGTTTTTAAGGGAGGAATACATTATAAATTCCGTTCCCTCTTTTATGAAGGGGGAGCTTTTTATTTTTTCCCTGCATTCGTTAAGCTGGGTTTTATTCAGCTTGTCGCATTTGGTGAACACCACCGCATAGGGGAGGTTATAGTAATTCATATACTCGAACATGGTTGCGTCGTCGGGGGTTATCCCCACCTTGCTGTCCACCAGCTGGACTATAAGTTTTATAGCCTCGTTTGAATCGAAATAGGCGTTGGTGACTTCCGACCATTTTACCTTTTCCTCTTTCGACCTTTTGGCAAAGCCGTAGCCGGGAAGGTCCACGAAAAAGGCCTTCCCGTCTATAAGATAGTAATTCACCGTTATGGTTTTCCCCGGAGTNNGTTGATAAGGGAGGATTTTCCCACGTTAGACCGCCCTGAAAAGGCAATCTGGGGGTAGCCCTTCTTAATATGCTGTTCGGATGTTCCCGCCACTCGGGATAAAGTCACGTTGTTTAAGTTTATGCTCATGTTTCCTTTTCCCTCAGCGCAACGGACAGCACTTCGTCTATTTTGGAAACTCCAATAAATTCGATATTTTTTCTAATATCCTCGTCGAATTCTTCGATATCCTTTAAATTGTCCTTGGGTACTATTACGGTATTAACTCCGGCCTTCAGGGCTGCCATGGATTTTTCCTTAAGTCCCCCGATGGGGAGAACCCGACCAGTAAGGGTGATTTCCCCAGTCATGGCCACATTCTGTCTGACCTTCCTGCCTGACAGTTCCGACACTATGCCGGTGGCGATGGTTATACCCGCCGAAGGACCGTCTTTGGGGATCGCTCCTTCGGGAACGTGGATATGTATGTCGTATTTCTTATGGAAATCCTCTTCGATTCCAAGGTCGGCGGCGTGTTTTCTTATATAGCTTACCGCCGCTTTGGCGGATTCCTTCATAACGTCCCCCAGGGAGCCGGTGAGTTCGAGCAGACCGTTGCCCGGCATTGAAAGGACTTCTATCCTTAACATCTCCCCGCCCAGCTGGGTCCAGGCAAGGCCGTTGACTATTCCCTGTTCGTCCTCGCTGTAAATAATGTCGGGGAGGAACTTCTGGGGACCCAGCATTTTTTCCACGTTTACTTTGTCAAGGGTAAGGGATTTGAACTCTCCTTCCACTACACCCCTTGCGGTCTTGCGGCATACCGCCGCTATCTCCCGTTCAAGGTTTCGCACCCCCGATTCCTTGGTATAGCCGTTTATGATAAACCCTATGGCTTCGCCGGTGAATTTCAGGTGGTTTTTCTTTAAGCCGTGACGCTTAAGCTGCTTGGGGATAAGGTGGTTTTTGGCTATTGAAACCTTTTCGCCTTCGGAATAGGAATCCATTTCGATTAATTCCATCCGGTCAAGCAGGGGCAGAGGTATGGTGGCGGTGGTGTTGGCGGTGGCGATGAAGATACATTCCGAAAGATCTACGGGGATCTCGATGAAATGGTCCCTGAAGGTCTTGTTCTGGTCCACGTCCAGCACTTCCAGCAACGCCGAAGTGGGGTCCCCGTGGGCGTCCTTTGTAAGCTTGTCCACCTCGTCAAGCAGTATTACCGGGTTGGAGGTGCCGGCAAGCTTAAGGGCGTTGATTATCCGCCCCGGCATGGAGCCGATGTAGGTTTTCCGGTGTCCCCTTATTTCCGCCTCGTCCCGTATTCCCCCAAGGGAAATGCGGACATACTTGCGGTTTGTAGCCCGGGCGATGGACCTGGCAATTGAGGTTTTCCCCACCCCCGGAGGACCTACCAGACAGAGAATCTGACCGGACAAATCCGGAGCAAGCTGTTTTACCGCAATGAATTCAAGGATTCTTTCCTTAACCTTTACCAGACCGTCGTGGTCCTCGTCAAGAATCTTTTTTGCCTTTTTTATGTCCGGGTCCTTTTTGGACATTTTGTTCCAGGGCAGCTCAAGGCAGGTTTCTATGTAGTTTTTGATTACCGTGGCTTCCGGCGAACCGAACTGCATTTTCTGAAGTTTCCGGTTTTCGTCAAGGAGCTTTTCCTCCACCGCCTTGGGGAGCTTTTTGGATTTTATCTTTGACCTGTATTCGTCTTCGTTTTCGTACTCGCTGCTTATCCCCAGCTCGTTTTCGATGGTCCTTAACTGCTCCCTCAGGTATATTTCCTTCTGGGTTTTGGAAAGTCGGGACCTTACCTTGCTTTGTATGGAACCCTCCAGCTCCATTATTTCGATTTCATGGGTTAATATGTCAAGGAGTATGTCCAGCCGCTTGACGGGGTTCAGTTCATCTAAAACTCTCTGCTTGTCCTGGAATTTCACCAGAAAGGCGGAAGCAATACAGTCGCTGAACACCCCCGGGTCTTCGATGGTGCGGGCTTCTTCAAGGATTTCCTTTGATGGACGGGAAAAATACTGAAGATAGTTGCCCAAAGCCGTAAAGACGGTGGTTATCTTCTTTTTAACCTCGTAATAGTCCTCTTCGTATTCGACGTCCCTTATAACCACGTCGGAATAGAGGATATCGTTGTCGGCTTGAAGGGAAACTATTTCCCCCCGCCTTAACCCTTCCACCATAACCTGATAATTGCCGTTGGGAAGGCGGAAGACATGCTTAAGCACCGCCACCACACCCACTTTGTACAGGTCGGCAAAGGCGGGTACCTCGACGGTTATATCCTTCTGGGTTATAAGGAAGAGTTCGGACTTGTTTTCGTCGGCAAGCTTTATGGCTTTCACCGACAGTTTTCTTGATATTTCAAAGGATGTCATTATCCCCGGAAATACCACAACTCCCCGAAGGGGAATTGTAATCAGGGTTTTACTTTCTACCGATTTTATTACCGATGTCATTTGGTTCTCCGTTTTTCTCGCTTTGGTTTGAATTTCGGGTTATTTCCCCAACATTGCCGCGCCGATTATTCCCGCGTCGTTGCCAAGGGCAGCCTTTAGGATTTTGGTTTTGTGTTCGCCATGGCGGGAATACTGTTCTTTTTCCACAATTTTTCTGACGCCGTCAAGCAGGTAGTCGCCTTCGTTGCTTACCCCTCCGCCGATGGTTATGATTTCCGGCTGGAGAAGGTTGATAAGATTGGTCAGTCCCAACGCCAGGTAGCAGGTAAATCTGTCGACAACCTTCGTTCCCGCTGCGTCCCCCTGCCGCTTTGCGTCGAAGGGGGTTTTGGCGTTCACTTCCGAAAGGTTGTTTTTGCATATCTTCCACATTACCGAATCGGGGTGGTTTGCCATTTCCTCCCTTGCCGTCTTAATCAAGGCGGTGGCGGAGGCTAATTTTTCCCAGCAGCCCTTTCTGCCGCACTGACATTCGGGGCCGTTATGGTCGATTACCATATGCCCCACTTCCGCAGCGGCGAAGTTGAAGCCGGCGTACAGCTTACCGTCGATTATAAAACCGCCGCCTATGCCGGTGCCTATGGTTATCATGATTGAATTTTTATAGCCCTTAGCCTCCCCCACGGCGGATTCACCCTTTGCCGCGGCGTTGGCGTCGTTTTCTATGTAAACCTTTTTTATCCCGGTCAGGGCTGAAATTCTTTCCGCCAGAGGGTAGTTAAGAAATGGTATGGAGGAGCAGTAAATCATTATACCCTTCTGGTTGTCCGCCTGTCCGGGGGCGGCGACGCCGGCGTATCCGATATCCGACACCTTAAGTCCCGCGTCCGCAATAACCTTAAGGGATATTTCCCCCATACGCTCCACCACGTGGTCAACTCCCTTGGGGAGTTCGGTTTCGATGGAATCCTTACGGATAATGCCGCCGTTTTCGTCAACGATACCCGCTTTTATAAATGTTCCGCCTAAATCAATGCCAAGATAATACATTAGTATCCTCCTCCCCGGTGTCAAGCTCTTCTAATCTTTTCATAAATTCCATGGCAGTGTCGTAGCCCATTTTCTTCTGCCGGTGGTTCATGGCTGCGATTTCGATTATAACCGCAAGGTTTCTTCCGGGTTTTACGGGTATGGTTATGGCGGGTACGGCTATTCCCAATATATCCTCGCTTTCGGTATTAAGCCCTATGCGTTCATAGTCCTTCCCCGGTACCCAGTTTTCGAATTTTATAACCAGGTCGATTTTTTCGGTATCCTTAACCGCTCCCACGCCGAAGATGCGTTTTACGTCAACTATGCCTATACCCCTAAGCTCGATGTAATGCTTTATGGATTCGGGGGCGGAGCCAAGAAGGGTTATTGCCGAAACCTTTTTTATAACCACCGCATCATCGGCAATAAAGCGGTGTCCCCGCTTAACCAGTTCGATGGCGGTTTCGGATTTTCCTATGCCGCTGTCCCCTAAAATCAAAATACCTTCGCCGTACACCTCCACCATAACCCCGTGGGTGGTTATGCGTTCCGCCAGCTCCACATTAAGATAGGAAGAAAGGGCGGCGGTAAAAGCGGAGGTGGTTTCCGCCGTTCTTAAGACGGGGGTGTTATAGGTTTTTGCCAGTTCGATAAGTTCCGGAAAAGCCGGCAGATTGGTGGTTACCACCAACGCCACTATATGATGCTGTAAAAGCTTTTCAATGGCGCTGTACCTTTCGTCGGGTGTCAGACCCTCCAGATAGCCGGTTTCCATATTTCCGATAAGCTGAATCCGTTCGTTTTCAAAATGCTTGAAAAACCCGGCAAGGGGGAGTCCCGGACGGGAAAGGTCGGCGCGGCTGACATAGATTTCGTTTATGTTTTGGGGTTTGTATAAGAATTCAAGGGAAAACTTCTCCGCAACGGCGGTAAGCCTGACCTTGTAGTTTAAGCTTTTCATTTTACACCCCCGTTGTAGTCAAGAGCGGGCGGTCCTTTTTTCTTCGGGCATTTTTTATGCCAGTAGCTGTATTCCGTCCAGTACATGACGGTAACCGCAAGTATCAAGGCCGTCAGGGGAATAAGCAGGTAAAGCAGAAGTACCGCCGGATTTTTTCCCACCACGAAGTCAAACTGGGGCATTATTTCCCCTTTGTCTTCCGGTACCTTGTAGCCGCTAATGTTGAATTTGTTAGCCCAGGTTATGTGGTAAACGGTGAGTCCCGTCAGGTAAACCGATAATATCGACCAGAACAGGGAAAGGGTAAAATACCTGCTTTTTATTTTTTCCATGGTCTTTCGGCTTTTTTCGGGAGTGGCTTCCCCGGGAGATGCGAAGACGGCAAAGCAGTATTTGCTGCCGCAGTAGGTAAGGTTTTCGCTTTCGCATTTTTGTGAAATATACTCCTGGTTTTCCCTGCTTTCGGGGGCGGAATTAAGCCATTCCACGCTGTAGGACCATACGGTGTCGGTGGGCTTGAAAATGTATATGAAGGGATAGGCCTTGCTAAGTAATAAATTTTGCTTGCCCATCCGGTTCAGGAATTTATCCTGGTTTTCCACCCCGAAGAACATTCTGAATCTAATTATTCTTTTTTTTGTTTTTCGACTTTCGCTTTCAGGAGCATTAATGCTCTGGTTTGAATTGTCGTTAAAATCATAGTCGGTCATTTCAGTTCCCCCTTATTCCTTTCAAGGATCGAAAGGAAAGGTATTATAAAGTACAAAATGAAAATTTTGCTAACACAGTTTCGCATAAGTGATTATACCCTATATAAACATTGTTGTCAATCAGCAGTTTGTGGCATTAAATTTAAAGAATTATGGAAACAAAACTTAATTCTTACTGTATTGGTTTATAACCTTCTGCGCATGGTCTTCAAACTGTTTTACCACATATTCCGGGGAAAGAATTTTAATTTTGTCCCCGAAGCCGAACACCCAGGAGAAAAAAATGGGGGATACCGCCACGTTCACGTTTATTATAAAGCTGTCGCTTTCGCCTTTGAAAAAGGAGGTTCCCTTGCCGAATGTGTCAATTATCACCCCCGCCAGGGAGGAATGGCACTTCAGGCTTACGTTTTCCCTTTCCCCGCCGAACATTCCGAACACCTGCATCGAATAGATGCCTATGTCAAAGTTTTTAAATCTTTCGCCCCCGTCCCGGACCTCGTCAAGGGGCTTGACAAATGCCATTTTATCCACCCGGAAATGCTTTATTATATCCGCTTCGGTATCAAAGCCTATCATATAATAATTTTCGTCGTCCCAGGTCATTGCCCAGGGGGAGATGACATACAATCCCCCGTCGTGGCGGAAACGCTTTTCCTTGTCCGTCGTCCATTCGTAATATTTGAAGGATATCTTTTTATTGTCGTTTATGGCTTCGTGTATGGCGTCCACATTCTGATAAACCTCCTCATTGAAGGTTTTAATCCGGTTGGTGACATAGACCTGCCGGTTCAGCAGCCGTCTTTCATAAACGCTGGTAAGTGAGGAAAGCTTTTCGATAAGTTCGGTGGACTTCTTTTTGGTTATGAATTTGGAGGACTGAACCGCATCCACCAGCAGTTTAAGTTCGGGAAGGCTGAAGGTGCGGTTGGCTATGCAGTAGGATACCTTCCCTTCCCGCTTTATTTCCACCTCGATACCGAAGCTGCGGAGGGCTTCGAAGTCGTCGTATAGGCTTTTCCGCTCCGCCGAAATGCCGCAGTGTTCAAGATGGCTTTGTATTTCCGTCAGGGTGAGGGAATGGGTGTCGTCGGTGTGCTCGTTCAGGATTTTAAAAAGATGAAGCAGTTTCAGCTTCTGATTAAGGGAACGGGGCATAACTAAGCCTCCTTTTACCGCATTTGTAAAGCTTAAATCAATTATAGACGAAAATTTCCCTAAATCAACCCCGTTTCGGTTACAAAAAAGCAAAAAAGCAGGTTTGTTCCTGCTTTTTACGGTAAACGGCTGTTTGGTTTATGGATTCCCGCGGCTATTGCCGCGGGAGGTAATGTCTAAAGGATTGCCTGAAGATTATTCACGAAGGCGGCTTTCACAGGCGAGGCAGATTATGAGGTTTATAAGCTCGGTAAGCATAAACGCAAAGAAGAAGGCTAAAATGGCAACGAAAATCTGGACAATAAGAGATGCAACCACAATGGTTATCGAAATGATTATAATTGCCGAAATAATCGTTCCGATTATCCCCACCAGCAGGCAGACGGCATGTTGCCTTACGCACTTGCCCAGCACCCCGCACATATTAGCGCCGGATGCCAGGGCGGCAGCAAACAACAGCGCAAGGGCGACTATGCCGATGGCAAGGGCAGCCCAGGCAGCCAGCGCAATGTTGGGAACCAAGCCGAAGGCAAACAATACCCCTACCGCTATGCCGAAGAGTATGCCCACAAAGACGGCAAGACCGCAGCTTGCTCCGCAGCCGCACTTTTTGTCGCAATAGTTCACGGGAAATCCTCCTTTACCGTAAATTGAGTATATTCTACTCGATACAGTATATGAGGCAGACGGCAAAATGTGAGCTTTTTCGACAAATCTCTTCTTCTAATACATTCCGTCGGGATATGTAACCGCTTCAAGGGGGGGATCCCCGTCCATAAAACCGATTGCGAAAATGGTGTTTATGGTCCCTGCCATAAGATTAAGACCGGTAATGGTAAGCAGCACCTCATTGCTCCCCATGGGTTTCATGAGAAGGGTGTATGTTCCGGGGGTTATGGTTATATATTTGGAATAATCCATAAAGCTTATGTCGGAAAGGATTACCGTCCCGTCGGAGAGGGCGATATCCACCGAAGAGGAATCCGGCGACAAATTCGCAAATCTCACATAGGCACTCCGCCGGTCAATGACGGGCATATAAACCTCTTTTATAGGGAAAAGGGAAAGCTTCCCCGGCTCCCCCACTCCCGCAATGGTCTGGGAGGTTCCGGAAACAATGGCAAGGGAGGAGCATATCAACGGGTTTGCCGTCCTGCCTGCAGGAAAAATCTGAATATTATAAGCGCCTGGGT
The DNA here is from genome assembly GCA_002305335.1 of Clostridiales bacterium UBA1389. Taxonomy (GTDB): domain Bacteria; phylum Bacillota; class Clostridia; order Oscillospirales; family CAG-382; genus UBA1206. The sequence goes on along the minus strand of DBQR01000019.1, from coordinate 3,713 downwards.
TGACGGTGACATATTCGGTTATTTCCCCGTAGGCAAACCCCTGGGTAACCAGATTGCCGTTGGCATAGACATCAACGGCGGGGGTTCCCGGCGCCGCATGAAATAACCTGGCATAGGATTCGGCCTGGGCCATAGCTTTCCTGTATTTCGGCCATCCGCCTGTATTATTCAAAAAAATCACCTCGTTTTTTTAATCATTACATTATATGAAGCATAAATAAAAAATACCCGCATTTCTGCGGGTATTTTCATGATGCTCATTTAATTGAAACATGGGTTTATAATTTTTATAGATTTATTTTATAAAAACATTGCCATATAAAGCGGCAGGTGAATAATTTCATCCTTAAAAAGTTTTGCCGACACGTCTTGCGCCGTCAATTATTAATGCGGTTGAACCTTTGCTGTTTTGTTTCCATATAAGGAGTCTATCATAGATTTTTCTTTTAAGAACAGTCATATCCGTCCCACTTAAAGTATGAAGATTTCAGTGAACTTAATATAATTATAGCCTGTATAAGGGTTTATAACACGCAAATCACGAAAAAGCAAGTATGAAAGATAAATATCTGCACGAAAAAGCAAGTTGGTAGCATTGTAAAATGCACGAAAAAGCAAATATCCTTAACCCCCGAAAATTACACAACAAATAAGCAATATACTTTGGGACATTTTTTCAATTAAGCAAGAAACCGGCATAATCAGGCTTATATCTTCCTGCTATACCGGATAAGTATTCTATTCTTTCGGCTTTTTCATTGTTAAGGATATTCTACCCTTTTGAACATCGGCGGAAATAACCCAGACGGTTATAATGTCCCCCACTTTCAATGCTTCCGATGGGTGGCGGATATAATTGTTTGAAATCTGGGTTACATGTACAAGACCGTCATGGTGGACGCCGATATCCACAAAGGCGCCGAAATCGGTAACGTTTCTCACCGTGCCGGTTAGCTCCATGCCGGGCTTTAAATCCTCAATCCCCATTATGTCGGTACGCAGCATGGGGGGAGGAAGTTCGTCCCGGGGGTCCCGCCCGGGGCGTTCCAGCTCCTTTATAATATCAATAAGGGTGGGTTCGCCTATACCCAGCTCCGCCGCAAGGGCGGAGGTGCCTATGGTTTCAACCTTTTCCGAAAGACCGTAAACAATCCCCTTTTTCAGTTCCTCCCCGGTGTAGCCGAAGCGGGACAGCAGCCTGTCGGCTGACTCATAGCTTTCGGGATGCACGGCGGTACGGTCAAGATAGTTTTTACTGTCGGGTACCCGTAAAAAACCGGCGCACTGCTCAAAGGCTTTGGGTCCCAGTTTGGAAACCTTTTTAAGTTCATTTCTTGTGTTAAAGCGTCCGTTCTGCTCCCGGTATGCCACAATATTTTTTGCTATTGCCGAATTTATACCGGCGATTCTTGAAAGGAGAGGGGCAGAAGCGGTGTTTAAGTCCGCCCCCACGGAGTTGACGCAGTCCTCCACCACCCCGTCCAGGGCTTCCCCGAGGTGTTTCTGGGGCATATCGTGCTGGTACTGGCCTACTCCTATGGCTTTGGGGTCGATTTTAACCAGTTCGGCAAGGGGGTCCTGCAGACGGCGGGCTATGGAAACGGCGGAACGCAGGGTAACGTCGTAATCGGGAAATTCCTCCTGGGCAAGCTTGGACGCGGAATAAACCGACGCCCCCGCTTCGCTTACCACCATATAAGCCACTTTACCGTCAAATTCATTTACGGCGTCGGAAGCAAACATTTCGGTTTCCCTTGAAGCGGTGCCGTTGCCGATGGCGATGACCTTCGCGTTATGCTTTTTAATTAATCTTTTTATAGTTTCCCTTGCTTCGGCAATTCTGTTATGGGGGGGAACGGGATAAATAACCCCGGTGTCAAGGACCTTGCCGGTTTCGTCCACCACCGCCACCTTGCAGCCGGTACGGTAGCCGGGGTCAAGACCTATGGTTACTTTCCCCCTTAAGGGAGGCTGCATTAACAGTTGTCTGGTGTTCTGGGCAAACACCTTTATGGCGGCATTGGAGGCGTTTTCGGTCAATTCGTTTCTTATTTCCCGTTCGATTGAGGGGAAAATAAGCCGGTCGTAGGCGTCGTTTACCGCCTTTATTACCAGCTGTCCGGCGGTGCCGTTTGACTTTACATGGATATTTTCAAGGATTTTCAGGGCTTTTGTCCGGTCGAATTCTATCGAAACCTTAAGGAATTCCTCCTTTTCCCCCCGGTTCATGGCAAGAATGCGGTGCCCCGGCACCCTGGATATGGGTTCCAGCCGGTCGGCATACATTTCATATACTCCCAAGTCCTCTTTATCCCCCACACAGCGGATAAACCCGTTGTGGAAGCAGACATAGCGAATCCGCTTTCTTCCCTCGGCGTCGTCGGAGACGGTTTCTGCGATTATGTCAAGGGCGCCGTTTATGGCGTCATCCGAAGTCAGAACCCCTTTTTCCTCATTTATAAATGAGGCGGCAAAATCATGATAATCCATGTTTTCGTCCTGGGCGTAGATGGCTTCGGCAAGAGCGTCAAGCCCTTTTTCCTTGGCGATGGTTGCCCTTGTCCTCCGCTTGGGGCGGAAGGGGCGGTAGATGTCCTCGATTTCGGTGAGGGTTACGGCTTCGTCAAGGGCTTTTGAGATTTCTTCGGTGAGGTTGCCCTGTTCCTCAATGGCTTTGCGCACTTTTTCCCGCTGTTCGTTAAGGGAGCGGAGGTAATTTAACCGGTCATAGAGGTCCCGAAGGGTGGCATCGTCAAGGGAGCCGGTGGCCTCCTTCCGGTAGCGAGCGATAAAGGGGAGGGTGTTTCCCTCGTCAATCAGCTTGACCGCCGCCTCCGCCTGCCAGGGTTTAATATTCAGTTCTTGGATAAGGGTTGAAATAATGTCCATGTTAACCTTCCGTGCTTTTGATGTGATACAGTTTATATTTTTCCCGGTGGGATTGTTTGTTTATGAATGGAGCTTCTTATAACAAGCTTAATTATATCAGTCAGGTCAGATTAATGCAATAGCAAACGGTAATCTTCAATTACAATATAATTATCCTATTAATTTCTATTTTTGGTATTGATATCGTTTGGCTTTTGTGATAATATTATTGCGATGGAAAATGAAGTCATGTTTAAGAAAGTATTTATTCTTGAAGAAGATACTTCAAAAAGGGTAATGCTTGAAAAGCATTTTATTCAATCCGACGGTGCATATGTGGCATAGACATACCCAGAACCATTTCACTATAGAAACATATCCTTAAGTAAAGATGATAAGTATTCATTCTTTAGCGCATTTCAATTTAATTCAGATTTTGGTGATTTTTTACCTTAATTCACAATTATACATAATATTTGGAGGTAATTAAAATGGCAATGTTTTTATTAAACCGAATGTTTCAAATGATAATTATAACTTAAAAGAAGGTTCGTACAATTTGCCAAAGTCAAAAACCAAAACAGCCGGCTTATTAAAGCACCACAAAAAGGCAGCAATTGCATTAGTCATTATATTAAGCCTGCTTTTGTGCTTAGCCATCTATAAAGTAATTCCGTATGACTACAAAATTTCTTATATTGATGCAAGTTGGGCCTTTAATATTTAGGATTACCGGGAACTGGCGGTAGCGTATAATTATATTTTTGTAGGCCGAATCGAAAAATTCAGCACCTACGAATACAGTGATGTACATATAAATGATATTATTGACGATATGCTTGATA
>DBQR01000003.1 GCA_002305335.1 Clostridiales bacterium UBA1389 | reverse complement strand
GGAAATATGTCGTAATTACATATCCGGAATATATTTATTAATGAATATGTTTACAGGAACGCATGAGTATGTCTAAAAAGCAAAAACTTCTGAAAAAAACCGAAACCGACAAATACCGGCAGTTTTACAAAACCCGTACCGAAACCGACAGGGAAATATTAACCGACTTTTTCAAACGCCTTGACCTTCACATCACCTTGTGCAGGAAGTTCAAGCACGCCATTTTCGATGACTTCGAAAAAGGCTTTATGTATTATGATTCTATCGGAATATCCGTGGAAAAAGCCGCTGCCCTTATGGCTCCCGAAAAAATGGGGGGCTTTTACGCCAGACCCCCCGCCTTGTGGTTCCGGCTGGACTACGCCGCAAAAATTTTCCCCCTGTCAATGAAAAACAACGCCATGTCGGTGTTCCGGCTTTCGGTTTACTTTAAACAGGACGTAGTGCCGGAACTGCTTCAGATTGCCCTAACCTTTACAATAAAACGGTTCCCCCTCTTTGCCACCACCGTCAAAAAGGGCTTTTTCTGGCATTATCTTGATTCGGCAAAACGCCGCTTTTCGATAGACGAGGAAAACAACGTCCCCTGCAGGCCGCTGGATATTTCACTGACCGACTCCCAGGCCTTCAGGGTTTTGTACTACAACAACCGGGTCAGCGTGGAGTTTTTCCATGTTCTCACCGACGCCACCGGCGGAATGGTTTTCCTTAAAACCCTAACCGCCGAATATCTCCGCTTAAACGGCGTCGAACTTCCTCTGATGGAAGGCATTCCCGACATTAACGCCATACCTCCGGTAAGCGAGATGGAGGACGGCTTTTTAAAGGTTGACAAAGCCGAAAAAGCCTACGGTCTGTTTGAAAAACAGGCAACCCAGATATCGGGGAGCCTTTCAAAGGTTCGCCCCTGCCGGCTGCTTCATTTCAAGCTGGACGCGGGAAGGCTGAAGGAGGTGGCGAAAAGCAAGGACGTTACGGTTACCGCCTATATGCTGTCCTTGATGATCGCCGCATCGAAGGCCGCCATCGACGGGGAAAACGGCAGCATAAACATTCAGGTGCCGGTGAATATGCGGAAATTCTATGAATCCGAAACTCTCCGCAACTTTTCCCTTTACCTCGGCATTAGGCTTCCCGTTTCTGAAGTAACCTCGCCGGAGGACATCCTGCCGGAGATTAAAAAACAGCTAACCGAAAAGGGTGCGAAAGCTTCAATGGACTGCACCTCAAGAGCATCCGCACTGCTGGTCAAAGCCCTGAGCTTTGTGCCGTTGTTTATCAAAAATCCGGTGGCAAGGCTTGTTTACGGCTATTTAGGGGAAAAAACCTTTACCAGCACCCTTTCCAATATCGGCGTTGTAACCCTTCCGCCGGAAATGGAAAAGTATATTGATTATTTCGACTTTGTGCTGGGCACCGGCTTCACCAACCGGGCGTATTGTTCCATGGTCACCTTCGGGAATACCAGCGTCTTTTCGATTTCAAAGCTTACAAAGGACCCCACCTTTGAGGAGGTTTTGTACCGGCTTTTGGAGGAGGACGGGATTATTCCCGATGTGGAAGGGAGCGATTCGTATGAAAGTTAATATAACCTACCCCAAGCAGACAAAGAAAAAGCTGTTTATTGCATCCTTTTCCTCCACTGCCAGATGGATAATGCTTGCCGCCGCCTACGCCTGCGTCATTATAAACATCGCCACCGGCGGCAAGGCGTGGAGCGTGGTGGTTTTATGGGGACTGTGGTTTGTGTGGTCCTTTGTGTTTTCCCCCAATATGGTGGAATTCAACCGAATAAGCCAGACCACAAAGCTTATGGTTTACACCTGTATCATGCTTATCCTGATAAACAACCTGCTGTCCCCCGGATGGGCGATGTTCGTGGTGCCCATCATCTGCTTTGCGGGGGTGTTTATAAACGGGGTGTTCTTCTTAACCAACATCAAAAGGCAAAGGCAGAACCTTATGCCCATGATCTGGGCTATTGCCATTGCACTGATTGCCATTATCGCAGCTTTAGCGGGCTGGCCGGAGATGAACTGGCCTATAATCGCCTTAGGTTCAACGGGGTTTGCCCTGCTGGCGGTATCGGTGGGGGTGCTGGGTAAGGATATTTTAATCGAATTCGTTAAGCGGTTTTCAATAAAATGACGGAGGACAAAATGGGGATTTGCCATATAGTCGGCGGAGTCGAAAACAGCCATAGTATTAGCAAAACCCCCGGGGATTTTATTATCGCCGTTGACGCCGGCTATAAGTATCTTAAAGGTGTCAAGCCCGACCTGGTTATGGGGGATTTCGATTCCCTGGGCTTTATCCCCGAAGGGGAGAATGTGATTTCCTTCTCAGAAACAAAAGACGACACCGACACCCTGCTTGCTGTTAAGGAGGGGCTGAAAAAAGGCTATAAAACCTTTGTTATATCCGGCGGTCTGGGGGGCCGCCTTGACCATACGATAGCCAATATACAAGGCCTTGCCTATCTTGCCGATAACGGGGCAAGGGGTTATTTGGTCGGTGAAAACGAGTGGGCTACGGTTATAAAGGATTCGTTTATTGAATTTTCCGAAGCTTCCGCGGGGAATATTTCCGTCTTTTCTCTCGGAGAAATGGCGCTTGACGTCACCCTTGAGGGACTTAAATACCCATTGAAAAACGCGGTTTTGACAAACACCTTCCCCCTCGGCGTGAGCAACTCCTTTACCGGACAAAAAGCCAAAATTTCAATCGGCAGGGGACTGCTATTAGTAGTCTGGAACGGCGGGTTTGAGGACATAATATAAAAAGTAGGTACATCATTTATAGCATTATAAACCGGCACATAAGTTGCCGGTTTTTTATTACACTTTTTGTACAGCAATATGACAAATATTAACACAATATATAAATAATTGTCAAT
>DBQR01000017.1 GCA_002305335.1 Clostridiales bacterium UBA1389 | reverse complement strand
TAACTTTTTGGGTGCAGTTTATACGGCGGCTTTTAATTTTGGAAATTTATTTCTTTATCAGACTGCCTTGGGCAATGTCGGTGGTACCGTCGCAGTTTACTTCCCTGCCCCCCGCGTCCACCGTAACCGTTCCGCCGGCTATGGTAATGCTCCGGGGCGCCTGAAGACCGTCGTCCCCCGACTTGATGTTTATGGTGCCCTTGCGGATATAAATAAACCCTTTGTCTTCTTCGGTTTCGTTCTCGGCTTTTATCCCGTCGTCGGTGGAATCTATGGTAATAACCCCGCCGGCTATGGCTACCGAATCGTTGCCTTTAAGAGCGTTGTTGCGGGACTTGATTTCAAAAGTCCCCGAAACAATTTTCAGATCGTCCTTTGAACCTATGCCATTGTTGTGTTTTGCATTGATGATAAGCTTCCCCTGACCGTTAATTGTAAGGTCATCCTTGGAAAACAGGCAGGCGTTGGGTTCGTCCAATTCGTTTTTGACGGTATAATTGGCTGCGTCGGTAAGGCGGTTTTCGGTGTCCTTAGCAAGGGTTATAACCGTCTTGTCGGCGGATTTTATCCATACGGGAGCGGAACTTGTGCAGGTTAGATTAAGTCCCTTGAACACCAGCTGCGCCTTATCGGTTTTGGGTATGTCCACCACTATCTGCCCGTCGGGGGAGGTACCCGAAATTATAAAAGTGCCCGCCTTTGTTATGGTTGCGGTTTTGCCGCTGACATTGATACCCTCACCGGTGGAGGTTATCTGGCTGCCGTCGAACACGATGGTGGCGGCGGAGGAGGGATAACTTTCGTCTTTGTCAACTTTGGAAAAATAGGGGTCATCTTCGGTTTCTTCCGAGCTTTCGTTTTCCGATGTGTCAGCCGAGGCTTCGGACCGGTCGGAGCTCTGGGAGGTGCTTTCCTCCCCGCCGGAATCATTCCCCTGCTGGCTTGTTGTCTGTGATTTTGACGACTGGTCTGTAGATTCGCCGGTCCCCGGCGAGGTGCAGGAAACAAGCAAAACCGCCGCCGTAACGGCGAAAACAAGCAATAACGCAAATATGGATTTCTTCATTTCGGTTGCCTTTCTGAAGCGGATTTCAAAGCTTCTAAACGGATATTCGTAAAACCCGGCTGCTGACATTGTACCTTGTGTCATTAAGTATTGTATCAGGTACAATAATACCACTGTTTTGTTAAGATGTCAAGATTAGGTGGGGGGATAAATAAATGGTATAGATGCGAAATATAATTTGCCCTCCACACGCCGTCAGGCGTATTTCACATTCGCAAGGCAATCATTACGCAGCACCCTGTTTCCGTATATCTCATTTATGTTTATAATCAGCTATAATTTTTATGTTGACAAATCAGAAGCTTTATTATATAGTATTTTTATCAACTTAAGGAGTTTAAGCTATATTTATTTTATGTATTCAAGATAAGAGTTATATTCTTGCCTGCGGCAAGAATTGTATTACAGCTTGCGATGCAGTGATATTATATCCGCCTTATAACTTGCACAGCTAATATCACTCGGTGCAAGCCGAATATAACGGCGANNNTGGCCCGCCCTGGGGGATTCGAACCCCCGACCGACGGAATCGGAATCCGTTACTCTATCCAGCTGAGCTAAAGGCGGTTATATTTAATTAACTTTACTCAATTAAGCATACAGCTATTTATTTTATATATTTATTTTATAAATGCAATAGTTTTATTTTAATTTTTTTCACTTTTTTAATCATCCTCGTCAAGGCGCTTGTATATAGCATTGGTTAAAAGATATCCCAACCAGAAACACAGCATCAGAAGCAGAGCGATGGCAATGAACATTATACTTCCCATGCCTTTGGAATAATCGGGGATATCCTTAAATAAAATATATACAACCTCCGCAAAGACGGCGGATATCACCGCCGGAGCAAAGGCAAAAAGCATATCCGAGATTATAAACCCCTTAATACCCTCTACCCTGTAATTTTTTATTGTCTGTACGTTTATTATAAAAGGAATGCTAAATAGCAGACCGGAAATAAAAATCAGTATTATCTGGGTGACCAGGTCCGACGGAAGCCTGAAGGATAGCTGAAAAGCTCCCCCCACCACTGCCGAATAGATGCATTTTATTAGATTAGTCCTGCTTTTCAACACCGCTTTCATCCTTCTGACGTATCGCCTTACGCATAATTTTGCCGCTGGTGGTTTTGGGGAGGGACTCCACAAATTCCACAATCCGGGGGTATTTATAGGGGGCGGTCACATGCTTGACATGGTTTTGGATTTCTTTTTTCAGCTCTTCCGAAGGCTTGTAGCCCTTGGCAAGGACAATGGTTGCCTTAACCACCTGTCCCCGTATTTCGTCGGGATAGGCGGTTACGGCGCATTCCAGCACCGCCTTATGGGTCATAATGGCGGATTCCACCTCAAAGGGGCCTATCCGGTAGCCCGAACACTTTATAACGTCGTCGTTTCTGCCGACAAACCAAAGATAGCCTTCGCCGTCCCGCCACGCCATATCGCCGGTGTAATAGCAGTCGTTCCTGAAGGATTCGGCGTTTGCCCCTTCATCCTTAAGATAGCCCTTAAACAACCCTGCGGGATACTTTATCGAAAGATTTTTCACCACAATATAGCCGGGTATGCCGTCGTCGCAGGGGTTGCCCTCGGCATCCACAATGTCGATGTCGTAGTCGGGGGAGGGTTTTCCCATTGAACCGGGTTTTATTTCAATGCCTTCGAAGTTAGCGCACAGTACCGGTGTTTCGGTTTGACCGAAGCCTTCGCAGAGGGTAAGGCCCGTGAGTTCCTTAAACCGGTGGTAAACCTCGGGGTTAAGCGGCTCCCCCGCCATCAGGCAGTGCTTTATAGAAGAAAGGTCGTAGGAGGCGATATCCTCCTTTATAAGAAAGCGGAATATTGTGGGCGGGGCGCAGAAGGTGGTTACCTTTAATTCCTGCAACAGTTCCAGTGTGTTGTGGGGGGAGAATTTTTCGTTATCATATGCCACTATCGTCGCGCCGCATATCCACTGGCCGTATATCTTTCCCCAGGCGAATTTCGCCCAGCCGGAATCGGACATGGTAAGGTGTAATGTGTCCTCCTCCACATGCTGCCAGTATTTTGCGGTGATTATATGACCCACCGGATAGGAAAAGTCATGCAGCACCATTTTGGGCATTCCGGTGGTGCCGGAGGAAAAGTAAATAAGCATGGGATCGGTGGTTTTTGTTTGTATTCGTTCTTCAAGGGGGAGAGTATGGGATATGCATTTGCGCATATCGAAAAATCCGTCGGGGATATTTTCCCCGCATACCGCCACGTTTTTCAGGGTTCTGCATTCGGGGAGGGCGGCTTTTACGTTCAGTATTATTTCATCCTCGTCGGTGATGCAGATTAACTTAACCTCTGCGGCGTTGCAGCGGTAAACGATATCCTTGGGGGTAAGCTGGTAGGAGGCGGGGATTGCCACCGCACCGATACGGTGGAGGGCGACAAGGGTAAACCAGACCTCGGCACGCTGTTTAAGCATAAACAAAACCCTGTCGCCTTTGCCTATGCCGCAGCTTACAAACCAATTTGCCAGCTTCTTTGAATAATATGAAATTTCGGTAAAGGTATACATCCGCCTTGCGCCGAAGTCGTCGCAGTACAGCAGGGCGTTTTTCCCCGGCTGGGTTTTCGCCCATTCGTCAACCACGTCATAAGCAAAGTTGAAGCCTTCCGGCACGATGACGGAATAATTTTTCTTTAAGTCTTCGTAATTTGTAAAATATGTTCTTTCAAGAAATTTTTCCAGCATTTTTATAACCCTTACTTGAGTGTTCTTTGTATTATAAAACGAAAATTATCGGTTGTCAAGGTTAAAATGAAATCCCGACAGCGGGAAATTTCATTTTTATAATATATTACGGTAAGGCAATTTAACCCGGCATATAGAAGAGGATATCATTTGCCCATTCTTTCCCGGCTATGCGGTACAGCCTCTCATCCGTCAGCCCGGGGTTGACCCTTCCCCGGAAGTCGGAAGGCTGATTTACATTCCCCGTAAAACCTCTGATTCCGGCGGAAAATAAAATTGTTAATTAAATGTTAACAAACACCTTTAGGTATTGAAAATTTCCGACGAAAGTGATAATATCAATGCGGTTTTGCAAATTAATATTGAATTGGAGTGTTTACGCAAATGACAGTTAATCTGACTGCTTTTGAAGTCACGGCTATAGTCGTTGCCCTGCTGGCATTCGGCTTTGCAGCCTGGCTTTACAGATGGGTCGTAAAACGTCCGTCTTCCAATCAACGCATTGCCCAGGTAGGCAAATACATCAGAAACGGGGCAAGAACCTTTCTCAGACGGGAATACAAAGCCCTTGCCAAATTTGCCGCTGTGGCTGCAGTTGTTATTTTTGTCTTCCTCCCCGAACCGGTCTGGAGCAAAGACGCAAAAATACTTCTTAATGTTGAAATGGTTGTTGCATACCTCTGCGGTACTGTTTTCTCCGCCATCGCCGGTGTTATCGGCATAGAGATTGCCACCATTGCCAACATCAAGTCCGCCGAAGCGGCGCAAAAAGGGATTAAGCCCTCCTTCCTCGCAGGCTTCCGCGGCGGTGCCGTTATGGGCATGGCGGTTGTGGGTTCCTCCCTCTTGGGCGTTGCCCTTGTATGGATGATTTCCAACGACGCCACCGTAACCCTGGGCTTCTCCTTCGGCGCTTCCTCCCTTGCTTTGTTTGCAAAGGCGGGCGGCGGCATATTCACCAAGACCGCCGACATTTCGGCAGACCTGGTGGGTAAGGTCGAGCTTGGCATACCCGAAGACGACCCCCGCAACCCGGCGGTTATAGCCGACAACGTGGGCGACAATGTGGGCGACGTTGCCGGAATGGGCGCAGACCTGTTCGACTCCAACGTTGCTTCCATGGCAGCGGCTCTGGTTATGGCCACCGCTCTTCCCAACAAAGAGCTTAACATCACCCTGGTGTTTGCCTATGCGGCAATAGGACTTCTGTCCTCCATCATCGGCGTTGCCTGCGCCAGAATGGGTAAGAAAGGCTCCCCCACCCGGGCGCTTAACTCCTCCACCTACATTACTACCGCAATTTTTGCCATTCTTTCGGCAGGAGTTACCGCCATTTTTGACTTCTCCTCCATTCCCAATAACGGCGAATGGCGTATCTGGGGCGCATCCACCCTCGGCCTTTTAGTCGGCGTTATCATCGGTATCGCCACCGACTACTTCACCGACGACCGGAGAAGCCCCGTCCACAAGGTTGCAAAGGCTTCCGAATCCGGTCCTGCCTTCACAATTCTTTCGGGCTTTTCCTACGGTATGATTTCCGCCCTTCCCTCCATGGTGGGTATCGGCGTTTCAGCCCTTGTTTCCTATAAGCTCTGCGCACCTATCGGCGAAGGCTATGCCTTCTTCGGAATCTCCATGGCTGCGGTGGGTATGCTTTCGATAGTGGGCATGATAATTTCCAACGACGCCTACGGCCCCATCGTTGACAATGCCCGCGGCCTTGCTGAAATGGGCAACCTCGGTGACGAAGTGCTTGAAATCACCGACGAACTCGACTCCGCCGGCAATACGGTTAAAGCCGTTACTAAGGGCTTTGCCATCGGCGCAGCCGGACTTACGGTTATCTCCCTTCTCGGCGCATTCATGTCGGAAGTTAACGAAGCAATCGCAAAAGCCGGTCTTGAAATTGCGCAACTTACCGGTTTTGACGTAACCAACCCCATGGTTTTCTTCGGCCTGTTGGTCGGCGCTGCCATCCCGGCGGTGTTTTCCGCCCTGCTTATACTCGGCGTTGACCGTAACGCCCAGCGTATGGTTGCCGAAATCCACAGGCAGTTTAAAGAAATCGTCGGCCTTAAGGAAGGCAAAGAAGGCGTTGTCCCCGAATACGATAAATGCATAAACATCGCCACCACCGGCGCTCTTAAGGAACTTGTCCCCGCAGGACTTGCAGCCATATTCGCCACCATTGCGGTGGGACTTGTCGGAGGCGTTCACGCTATCGGCGGATTTATCACCGGCAATATCGTAAGCGGACTTCTGCTTTCATTGTTAATGTCCAATGCCGGCGGCCTCTGGGACAACAGTAAGAAATATGTTGAATCCGGCAACAACGGCGGAAAAGGCTCCACCGCTCATAAATCGGCGGTCGTGGGCGACACAGTGGGCGACCCCTTCAAGGATACCGCAGGTCCTTCCATCAACACCCAGATAACCGTGGTTTCCCTTGTTTCATCCCTGTTTGCCACCTTGTTCCTTCAGTTCAGCATCTTTTAATTGTTTTATAAGAATATCAGGCGAAGCGGGAAACCGCTTCGCTTCTTCTTATTTTAACGGGAATTTAAATTAGTCATTGACATAATATAAAGATTATGTTATACTATGCGATGCAAATGATGGTTTTCTGCCTGATTTGCATTTATTTACAATACATGTTTAAAAAATGCTTAGAAAATTGAGAGGGGTTTTTATGAAATCAACTTCGAAAATCAAAGTATTAGCCCTTACTGTCGCACTGCTTATGCTTGTTCTTCCGGCTTTGGCATCCTGTGAGGATTTTTTACAGCCCTCCCTTTACGAACAGGCGGTAAACGACAATGTAAAATTTATGAAAGACGTCACCAAAGCGACAAACGACGCCATTATTTCTAATTCTCCCTTACTTAAGGTGCTGAATTCCGCCCTTAAGTCGGGAACCTTTGAAGTTGCCGTTAAGAACGGCGAAGATAATGAAGAACTTAACAGTAACCTTTACATTGATAACGGTAACTTTGCTTTTTTGTTTTCCGCTAAAGACGGAGAAGAAGAATTAGCTAATGCCGGCTTTTACTTCAAGGACAAGGTCATAACCGTTGAACCGGGCGAGGATGAGGAAGTTTCCGCTTTCAAGATTTCCCTTGACACAATCAAGAATATCATCAGCGAACTTCAGGGAATCGCCGGGGAGGATGCATTTTTTGCGCTGCCTTTGTTGGATGAATCCGAATTAGAATCAATCATTTCCAAGGATGATGAAGCTTTTAAAAAGGCAATCTTAGAAATCCCCCACACCGTAAAAAAGGAAAAGGTTAAGGTAGGAGAAAAGGAAATCGACTGCATACTAACCACCTATACCCTTGACAATGAAAGCGTCAAGACGTTTATTACCACCTATCTTAACGGAGTTAAGAAAATATTAGATGAAGCGGGCGAGGAATTTAAGAATTATATCTATTCCTTGTTTGATTACTTTTTCAAACTCATTTCCGAAGGCGACCTGAGTGTCATCGGTGACGGCTTTTTGGCTCTGCCCAAGACAACATACGGAAATGTCAGTCTTTTAAGCGCTTCCGACGATGAGCTGACCGGCGAAAAACTTTTTGACCCCGCATTTATCATTGAGCAGTTTGAAAAAGCCAATGTTACGGTGGAAGGCACCTTCGATTTTGCCGTGTCCCAGAAAACCGGCTATATCGTTAAAAACGAAATAGGCCTTTCCGCCGGCGACGGGGACGACTTTGAACTGGATTTATCCCTTGTGCTTGAACTCGGTGAAAACGCCGTCTTCGGGGAAGATCAGAAGCTGGAGATTAAAATCGACACCAAAGAAACCGCCATTAATGCCGTGGTTGTCTGTGACGCCGAGGATACGTCCGAAAGCTACAAGTTAAATGGCTATGTTGACGTTGATGTTGAACTCAAGCAGGGCTTGGGAAGAACCACCATAAACTTAAGGGCTCTGGAATTTGACCTTGACTATATAAAAGCAAACGGAGAATTCACAATCGGCCTTTCTTCCCAACTTCTTGATTACTTCCTGCCCATGTACGGGGAATCTTTAAGCGAAATGGCGGCGGATTCCGGCAGCGAACCCCTTGTCACAATTAAGGGTGTTTTGAAGTATGATAAAACCTCCGTTGACTTTTCCTTAAGCTCCATCGAATCTGAATTGATAGACGAAGTTCCCGATTTCGACTTCAGCATTAAGGTAAAAACCGGCTGCACCCTGCCCCAGATTCCCGAAGCTGCGGAAATTACCACCGCCGATGGTCTTTGCGAACATTTCGGCTATGATGATCTTGAATCATTGATAGGCGATCTTTTCGGCGGTACCGGCGAATGGGACGAAGACGGGGAATCCTTTTAATTACAGGTAAAATGCACTAAATAAAATTCGGGTATTATGTTTCGGCATAATACCCGTTTTAATATGTCTTTATTTGACTTTATTCTTTTTATAAGTAATTGATTTCATCCAAAGCGGCAGCTATAATTTAATTTTTCGGGAAAAGTTTTTATAAACCTACTAATATTTTTTCCTCTTATTAAGGGACTTGTTTATTTTCGTATTATCCGAAACACTTAACTTTTATTATTCGAACTGATATCCCGAACTTATATCAAACGGAGAAATCAGAAGCTTCTGCAGTTCTTTATAAAAGTTATCGAAAAACAGCTTTATGGCTTGGCCGTAGTTTTCTTTGGTATCGAATTCCCAATAAGAATAATACTTCACGCACTTTATGATTTTGGTCAGCTCTCTCGGCGGCTCGCCCGGCTCGATTCCGTCTATGGTATAGAACCGCTTTATGTATTTTACATAGATGCAACCTTCGCATACTTTTTGAAATGAAGTCATTGTTTCTATCATCGCTTCAAACTGTTGGGTTTTATCCGGTTTTACCTGAAACAGTTTTATTTCCGAAAAGCGCTTGTCCATAATGCCTTTTCCTTTCTGAAATGAATAACTATAAATAAATATTTTTTCGTTTTTGACATAACACTTAGGTCTTAATATGGTCACTATAAATGTGTGTGGTACCGTAAAACACCCTTGTTTAACGATGCCGAATCTATCACACAGAGCTTATGTCAAGTTTTCTTATGTCTACCAATTTTTTCATTACTTCCAACTCTTCTAAACTTGGGTTATCAAATCGAAATGTTGTGCCGTTACAAACCGGAGTAAACCTTCGTCCGAATAAATTAACAGTTAAACCGCCACCGCATGTACCTATATCTACATGTTTATAGGCAATTTCCTTAAAGCTTTCATCTAATGGATAATCAGCGAAAACGGATGAAATGTAATTGTCGGACCAAAAAACCCATCCTTCAGGTTCGGTTTTATCTTTTACCGGACTATACCCATTAATTAATATAAAACCTACAAACTCATTTTTATATTTAATATACCAGTATTGCTTGTCACGCCAATAATCTGTTGTACTTAATTCAAATTGCATACCCTGACTTTCTGAATATGCAACTAAATCCAATGCATTTTTCTTTGCCCCTCCTGCCAAGGAATTATTAATATGGCATACAATATCCTGTGAACTCATATTTGTGTCCTCCTTTACGTCAAAACATTATATTTACCGTACAGCTTTTATGTATGGGTTGATACCCAGTTATTCAGTATTTCTACCCGTGTAAAACCCCCTTCAACAGACATTCGTTTTCATGGTTTACGGTTAGGGGAATATCAAAGTGATATAGCCCGTTACCCGGAAATTTTTGCTCCGCATTCAGACGGTACAGTTTAACTGATGAGCTTAGTATTCATTCAGCCGGCTGTCGAAAAATTCGCCCGTTTTTTCAAGCATTTTGCTTTCTCCGAAACTATTTTGTATGGGGCAGTTTGGCTGTTATTATTTTTTTGTAATCTTCAAGGGTAGTCGAGTCGTTGATTTTAAGCATCATCCATCTTCCCATTTTCATATAGTCGCCGGCGTTGTTATAAAGCCCGGCCGTGGCGGGACTTAGTTCGGGCAGAATAAGCTGCATAAACGGGTCAAGCCTGTAGCTGATAATTAGCATAACCGAAAAGGAATTTTCCTCCGGGTACAGCGTACCGAAGGACTGCCCGCTTTTCTGAAGCTTCACATTCCAGCCGGGTTTTCCCGAACAGCAACTGTAAAACAGTTTGGGCTTAACATTGTAATTCACTTCCATGTAATTTAATAGGGACAGCCATAACTCCTTTGCGTTTCCCCCGATATAATCCGAAATTTCCTCCATTGAGGGCTGCCTTGATGCCGGGTATAATTCATGCCACTGCACTGCAGTCACTTCCTTTTTTTATATATTTTTCAGCAAGCTTGATAATACACGGAAAGATTAGCACGATATAAATCATAAGCAAAAATCAGGACAAAAGGGTTCCGAAACTCCCCCCGATACCGGTCTTGACCGCAGGACAGATGATAAGGTCGACTATATAATAACCGAGCAGTCCGCCCGCAAGCCTTAGACAGCGCTGCTGAATTGTTCCCTCCGATTAAAATTTAACGAATCTGCGTTCGATTACCCAGCCGGTAAAGAAGGCTGTGTTCCAGCCGACACCCTTGAAGGTGTCGTTTGCCATCTTGGCACCGTCAACAAGCACCTTTCCGGCGCTGTCGTAATCCACCGGGTAGCTCTTTACGGCGGCATATATCCCGAGGGCGATATTAAGCAGAATCGCAATAGCAGCTCAGGTTCATTTAATTCATTACTTTTTTGCACAAAAACAAGTCATAAGAGCATTCAACAATATTGTTAATATTTCTCCTGCAGGTATCTGAACAGCAGTTCCCAGCCCTTAATCATCGGCAGTGAAATAATAAAAGAACAAATCGACTGAGCTATCCATACGGCTTTTGTATAGCCGAGTTTTTCTGATTTCTTAATATTTAAAATAAGCACAATAATAATTGCAATCAGTGAAAGAAAACCCACACCCAGGCAAAAAGGAATAAACCGCGGATATTGGTCTATTACGGATTTGCCGTCCAGTGAGACAGCCATAGCAGCACCTAACAAATTCAGCAGACATTCCATTCCGAGACTCAGAAAGATGGAATATGTAATCGTAAAAACAGGAATTAATAAATTTTTGAAAGATAATTTCATAAACATCACCTCACAAATTATGATTCATCTTCCTGTGCTTGATATTAGAACTATCACTAATATCCATATTGAATGAACATATCATTATTAAGCCATAAAACTTACCTTTTAAAAGCTATTCCCGTTCGGTAAGGCTGCGCTTTTTTACTGCCGCATACATTATTACAGGGAAATCAGGTATTACCGAGGGG
>DBQR01000056.1 GCA_002305335.1 Clostridiales bacterium UBA1389 | reverse complement strand
TTTTTAAAAATAATAACCGGAAATCCTTCTTTCGACATTATTCAAAAATACCCCTTGCATTATAACTGCAAATATTGTAAAATATTATAATAAAGTATGAGTGTGAGGGTATAATGGCATTACAGCATTTTTATTCAAGGGTGCCCGCAAGGATGTCAATGTTTGCAAAATGCGACTCCTTTGACACCTTTGCCAAATCCGGGGAAATCACAAGGGAGTATATTAACTCCAACCTTGTCAGGATTTGCGAATATAAGCCCACCGAAGACGAGCTGGAACTTATAATTCAGAACAAGTTCCCGCCGTTTTACTGCGCCTGTTTTGCCAGGGACAACAATCTTATCCAGTCGAAATTTTCCTTCATATCCTCCGACTACACCGGCGAACGCTCCGGCTGGATGTGCCATTCCCTTATATTGAGTCAGGAAGAAAGCGAAAAGCTTTACAATAACCCCGATTCGGCGATGCTGAACAAAAACGCCTTCGGTGTGAACCTTGAGGACTTTAACCTTACCGACAGAACCAGCAGGGCTATCCCCGATTATCCTTCGACGGAATATCCGGCCGAAAGCATTTCCTCCCTTTCGGAATGGGCGGAAGGCATTGACGTGTTGCTTCTGAAAAAAATTATTTACGCCCTTATAAATGCCGCCGCTTCAAGCCAGAAGAATATTTATATAAGCCTTTCAAAACCCTTAGGGGAAATTTCCGAAAGCGCGCTTGACTTTATTAATCATATTATGCTTATCTTCCCGGCGCAGATAAGACGGAAAATATCCTTTATAACCTACTACAACGACAATAATCAGAACAAGCTTTATAAAGTACGCTTTATTCCCAGCCATCTTACCGATATCTGCTCCAATCGGGGCTATGTGGTGGATATGGGCCGGAAAAGCTCCTACGGTATTTACGAAGACGACCTTAAAGAGATAAAAGACGAGCTGGATTTTTTATACAGCCTGTTTTTCGACGGGGAAAACCGCAAGGCTTTTATTACCTTTTACGACGAGGTGATGGAATCCAAAGGGAAGGAAAACTTCAATATAAGGGTTTTCCTTGACCTTATTTACCTTTTCCGCCAGATATGCGGCAGGTATGAGGAAAAGGAAATAGTCCCCGACGATAATGCGGTATTCCGGATGATTACCACCTATGAAAAATACAGAACCCAGCTTAAGGATTCTCACCGACAAGCAATTCTTTCGGTGCTTTACAGGTATTCTGAATCCCGTATCGCCATCCCCGGCAATGTGTTTACAAGAATAGGGAAGATTTATTCCACCGAACCGAAGGAATGCAAAAAAACCGTAATGACGGTTATCCTTGACCTGCTCCACACCAATATAATGCGGGAAAAGCTGTTTGCCTTTATAAACTCTAATTACGAAAGCGAAACGACGGAAAGCCGGGACATTATCTGCGAGGACTTGTCAAGGGTGTTTTACGGCGGGTTCTTACAGAGCGATATACTTGAATTCTTTACGAGGTATTTCGACCGGGAATCGGAAGAAACCAAGGATATAATCCTTGAAAAGCTGCTGATGACCATCCGCACCCCCTCCATTCAAAAGCAGATTCTCGATTTCATCGATAAATATCAATCAACCATGTCCCAACACCAGAAACAGACGGTGTATCATACATTCTATGAAATGCTCCCCGAAAACGATAACCTTTCAAAGCGGATAATCCCGGTTTTTGGGCGGTGCATGGCATCAGACGACCTTCCCACCCAGCAAAGCGTGTTTGAAAATATCCTTTCCCTTATTTATGCCGACGAGGAAAAGGGAAGCGGGGAACTTTTGTCCATATGCCTTACAGGGGTCAGAAACGGCTATCCTTTAGGAAATATGCTACTTAAAAAAGCCTTCGAGGAATGGGCTGAAGGCCCCCGGTTCGAGGTTGTGTTAAACGGCCTTTTGGGAACCACCCTTGTCACCGTAGGTAATGCCTTTAAGGCGGTTTTCAATTCCCTTGATTCAATGCCGCAGGAAGCTTCCGATGAATTTTACAAAAAGGCAAAAGCGGTTATTGAAGTTATTTCCCCAAAAAATGATCTGTTCGATTTTCTGGATTTCGACAAAAGGGTAAGGGAATCTTTAGACGGTTGTCTTGCAATAAACGGCGTTCTGTTTTATAACAGGTTTTATGACGGGGTGGTGCTTCCGGTTATCGGGACAAAGCTAACCGACGCCTTTAACATAAACCGGAACAAGGCAGGGCTTAAGGCAATACTTGACTTTGCCGAAGGGGAGGAAAAACTTAAGAACCTTCCGGGAACGGTTACGATTAAAGCGGTAATAGCGGTTATAAACCTTATTAAAGAGGGGAAGGCCGAAGAAGCCCTTGGGGTGCTTATGAACATCCCCCTTTACCTTGAGTCGGGCAAGATTGTTATGGAAACCCTTAAAGCGGAATATGAGGGATTGGGGGAAAATTCGGTAAGGACCGGGGATATTTATCCCGACACGGTTATTTCCGCCATGTATTCCTACCTTGAAAACGGGAAGATATTACTTAACGGTATTTTCAACAGATGCCTTGAAAAACGGCGTATCTATGCCATGTACAACAAACCGGCAAAGACGAAGCTTTCCGCAAAGGATATCCAGGACCAGGACAGCCAGACGGTTATGACGGTGTTCGCCGCCATTGTGCGTCTATGCGTTGCGGTATCGAAAATGAGCTGTTCAAACGAGATAAAGGACCAGCTTATGTACAACCCCGACAGTGAGCTTGACCGGCTTGCAAAGCGGGTGCTTTCGGTTTCCACCAAAAAGACAAAGGATTTGTTTTTTGAAATATATACCTATGCGCTTCATGGTTCTCTGAAGATTGCCCGTAAGCTTGAGGCGGCCGTCACGGAAAGCCCCGACTGCCCGAAAGCCTTTAAAAAGCTGTTTTAAGGAGTATTTATGGATAGCAGCGGAAAAATATACGGATATCTCGATACCTGCATCAACACGAAAGCGTCGGACCTTCATCTTAAGGCCAATCAGCCACCCTACATGAGGTTTGCGGGGAAACTGGAAGAAATTGATTTGCTGCCGTTAAATACGGAGGAAATTTATAATTTCGTTCACGGGTACCTGACACAGGAACAGGCGGAAAAATATGCGTCCGGGGGAGAAGCGGACTTTTCCTTCTCCCATAACGACTACCGTTTCCGCTGCAACGTTTACCGGGATTTATACGGGGACAACCTTGCCCTGCGGCTTTTGGCCTTGAAGCCGGGGGATTTCAGCAATTTGGGGATTCCCCTTATTCTTAAGGATTATTCAAAAAAGAGAAGCGGGCTTATACTTATTACAGGCCCTACCGGTTCGGGTAAGTCCACCACCCTGACCTGCATGTTAGACTATATAAACCACAATAAAAGCGCCCATATAATAACCCTTGAGGACCCCATTGAATATATACATACCAGCAGCAAGTGTATAATCACCCAGCGGGAGATAGGCAAGGATACAAAGTCCTTCGGCAAAGCCATCGAAGCGGCAATGCGGCAGGACCCCGACATTATAATGGTGGGGGAAATGCGGGATCTGGAAAGCGTAGCGGCAGCCATAGCGGCGGCCGAAACCGGCCATCTGGTGCTGTCCACCCTCCATACAAAGGGGGCGGAAAACACCGTTGACCGTATAATCGATATGTTCCCCGCCGGCCAGCAGAATCAGATAAGGGTGCAGCTGGGAATGACCCTGCTTCTGGTGTGCAGTCAGCAGCTGGTGCCGGGGCTTGAGCCGGGGACAAGGCATCTTGCCACCGAAGTCATGGTGTGCAATCAGGCAATCAAAAACCTTATAAGAACGGGTAAAACTCATATGATTTCCTCCACCATGCAGACCTCCCGAAAAGAGGGAATGTTTATTATGAAGGATTCCCTGCAGCAGCTTTTCCTCGACGGGAAAATTTCCCAGGAGGAAATGGAACAGTATATGTTTTAACATTAAGGCGGGTGAAGCCCTATGAATACCCCTGCCGTATTTTTACCTTTCTTTAATAAGCTAAACGGCAGACAAAAAGATGTTCTTATATCAGCCGTTCAAAACCGGCATTTTGCCAGGGGGGATGTCATCCACCATGGCGGCAACTGCGAGGGACTTATTGTCGTAACCTCCGGCAGGATACGGGTTTACGCCCTGTCCGACGAAGGTAAAGAGATAACGCTGTACCGGCTTCTTGAGAGGGATATATGCCTGTTTTCGGCGTCCTGTATAATGCCGGGCCTTCGGTTTGAGGTGCTGGCGAATGCCGAAACCGAAACCGACGCCTTTATTATACCGGCATCGGTGTATAAAAGCCTGATGGCGGAATCTGTGGCGGTGGCAAATTATACAAATAATCTTTTGGCAAGCCGTTTTTCCGACGTTATGTGGCTTTTCGACCAGATCCTGAACAAAAAGTTGGACACCCGTCTTGCCGCCTTTTTGATTGAAGAAAGCCAGCTTAATGACAGCAATGTTTTATATCTCACCCATGAGGATATTGCAAATCACTTAGGCAGCATGAGAGAGGTTATAACACGAATGCTTAAATATTTTGCCGCCGAAGGTCTTGTAAAGCTTGGCCGGGGAAGGATTACCCTTTTGAATGTTCAGACACTTTCGGATATGGCAAAAGACAGTTTGAAGTAATGTAACAAAGTTACGGAAGAAACATAACTTTTAGGGTATCCTTATAATGAAAAACATATAAGGAGGACATAAAATGTCTGTTTTAACCGTAACAAAGGAAAACTTTAAGGACCTTGTGCTTGAATCCCAAACCCCCGTGGTGCTTGACCTCTGGGCTACCTGGTGCGGTCCCTGCCGTATGCTTACCCCGGTTATAGAGGAACTGGCGGGCGAACACCCCGAAATTTCCTTTTTCAAAATAAACGTTGACGAAGAACCCGAACTGGCAAACGCCTTTAACACCACCTCCATACCCATGCTTGTCTTTATGAAAGACGGCAAGGTGAACAACGTATCCGTCGGCTACAAGTCAAAGGAACAAATAGAAAGACTGCTTACGCCATGACGGGTAAGATTATAGTCATAATATTTACGATAGTATTTGCGGTGGCTGGTGTTATGTTTATTACTCAAAAAAAGTCGGCCGATATAAACGGCTATGTTGAAGAAATAAAAACTGTTAAAGACGCGTTTCTTGTGGACGTCCGCACTCCGGAGGAATATGCCGCAGGACACATTCCGGGGAGCATAAATATTCCCCTTGACAGAATACTTGATATAAAAAATGTTGTAAGCGATAAAAACAATCCGCTTTATGTTTATTGCCGCAGCGGAAGACGAAGCAGCCAGGCAGCCTCCGCCCTTGAAAAAGCGGGTTACACACGGGTTGTGAACATCGGGGGAATAATGGATTATAAAGGCAGGATTGAATACTGATTATATTCAGGGGGAGGATTTTAATGAAAGCTGTGATTATCGGCGGGGTAGCCGGGGGAGCCTCCTGCGGGGCAAGACTCCGCCGCCTTGACGAAAACGCCGAAATAGTAATACTTGAAAAGGGAGATTACATTTCCTTTGCCAACTGCGGCCTCCCCTACCATGTGGGGGGAGTTATAAGGGAAAGAAGATCTCTTTTTTTACAGTCCCCGAAGGGGATGAAAACCAAATACAACATTGACGTGCGGGTTAAGAACGAAGTAATTTCAATTAACCGGGACAAAAAGACGGTTACGGTTAAAAAACTTGACACCGGCGAAATTTACGAGGAATCCTATGATAAGCTGGTTATCGCCACCGGGTCAACGCCAATAAAGCCCAATATCCCCGGCATAAGTTCCCCCTGCATTAAAACCATCTGGTCGATAAATGATACCGAAGAAATAATCGGTTTGATAAAAAGAGAGAACGTAAAACAGGCGGCGATTGTGGGCGGGGGCTTTATCGGCCTTGAAATGGCGGAAAACCTCCACCGGATCGGTGTAAAAGTTTCCATTTTGGAAATGCAAAATCAGGTTATGCCTCCGCTGGATTACGAAATGGCTCTGCCCGTCCATAAGCACCTGAAGGAAAAGGGAACAGAGCTTTTCCTTTCCGACGGGGTTTCGGCCTTTTCCGACACCGGAAAGGGAATCGACATTAAGCTTTCAAGCGGCAAAATAATAAATACCGACATGGCGGTTTTGGCGATAGGCGTAAGACCGAACAGTTCCCTTGCAAGGGATGGGGTTCTGACAATCGGGGAAAGAGGGGGAATCGTCACCGACGACAGTCTCCGCACCTCCGATAAAGACATTTACGCCGTAGGCGACGTTATCGAGGTTAAAGATTACATCTTCGGCGACAAGACGGTTATCCCCCTTGCGGGTCCCGCCAACAAACAGGGGCGGATAGCGGCGGATAATATTGCGGGGTATAATTCGACCTACAAAGGCACTCAGGGCACTTCGGTGGTCAGGGTGTTCGACCTTACCGCGGCGACCACCGGCGTAAACGAAAAAGCCCTGATTAAGCGGGGGCTTGTCAAAGGCAAGGATTATGAAAGCATAATTATCGTTCAGAATTCCCATGCCGGCTACTTTCCCGGCACTAAACCCATGACAATAAAACTGCTTTTTTCCGCCGACGGCAAAAAAATTTACGGAAGCCAGATTGTGGGCTTTGAGGGAGTTGACAAGCGGATTGACGTTATCGCAACTGCAATAAGGCTTGGAGGCAGCGTGTTCGACCTGAAGGACTTTGAGCTTGCTTATGCTCCCCCCTATTCGTCGGCAAAGGACCCGGTTAATATGGCGGGGTTTGCGGCGGAAAACCTTATAAAGGGTCAGGTCCGTTTTTGCGAATGGAATGCCGCCGAAACCGACAGGGACGCTTTTCTGATTGATGTCCGGGAACCGGGGGAGATTGATATTTTCGCAATTCCCGGTGCTTTGAATATTACTTTGGGCGAGCTCAGAAGCAGGGCAGATGAGCTTTTACCCTACAAGGATAAAAACATTATCATCTTCTGCGGAGTGGGAATCAGGGCATACAACGCCATGAGGATTTTAAACCAGAAGGGTTTTGAAAAGGTGTTTGTTTACCCCGGCGGCAGCTGGTTTTATAAAAATACCCATTAAGCATATACAATTTTCCGCAACATCCACCCGAACGGGCGGATGTTGCTTTTTATCGCCAAACAGCAAAATGCAATCAACTCTTGCTCGACAATCGTTAAAACCTTTGGTATAATTTACATGGAGGCGGTGAAACAATGTTTTCCACAAAGAAATTCGGGGGATTCCTTTCAAGGCTCCGTAAAAATGCGGACATGACCCAGTCGGAGCTTGCCGACAAGCTTAATCTCACCCGTCAGGCGGTTTCCCGCTATGAAACGGGGGACAGCTTTCCCGACGTGTCGGTGCTGGTTAAAATCGGGGATATTTTCGGCATTACCCTTGACGAGCTTATAAATTCCGGGGAACCCTCCCGGGGACAGTCGGAAATCCTTGAAAACATCGCCAAGGGCAAGGAAGCAAATCTGACCGAAAACAGTGCCGATGTTTCGGACATTGTGGGACTTGCCCCCTTCCTGAAACCCAGCGTCCTTGAAAAGCTGGCGGAGGGGCTTTCAAAGCAGGGAATCGACATTTCAAATATAGTAAGCCTTGCGGAATACCTGAATGACAAAAGCATTTCCGCCATGCTGGAAAAGGCGGACTTTGAAAACATAAGCGAGGAGCTTCTGGAAAAGCTTGCCCCCTTGCTGGACAATAAATCCAAATATACGGTATTTGAAAAAATCCTTGAGGGGAAAACCGACTGGCATCTGATAAAGGTGCTTATTCCCTATATGGATTACATCCAGTCACAAATCGAAGCAGCCGTGGTGGAGGGGGCTTTACCCTGGGATGCCCTTAATGAGCTAAGGGAGGGAAACCGCCGTCTCTGGGAAAAAATGCATGAGGAAGGAAACATATGAAAAATGTATTTATCTGCCCGAAATGCAAAAATTTACTTGATAATTTTATCTGCCCTGAATGTAAACATGAAGTTCCCGTAATAAATTCGGTTTATCGGTTTTGCGACGATCCCCCCGTAAAGTTAGAGGGTGAAAACAAATACATAGGTTACGATTATATAGGGGAGGATTTTGAACCTGAAATCAAGTATTGGGACGCCAATAATAAAAAATGCCACGGTGTTTATAATGCCTGCGGTAATCTGGTTGCCGAAACCTTCGGTAAAAACATAACAGTCCTTGACCTTGGCGCTGGGCTTGGGTCGGCCTCTCTTCCCATTGCGGGAAAAGGCATATTCACCGTTGCCGGCGATATTTCCAACATAATGCTTTCCACCGCCGTAAAGCGGGCAGGGGGAAGGTATAAAAACCTTGTCTTTGTACGAATGAACGCATATGATATACCGCTTGCCGACAATTCTGTGGATATTGTGGTGGAAAACGCCCTATTTCATCTGATGGATAATCCTGAAAGGGTTATACGGGAAATTGTTCGGGTGTTAAAACCAAAAGGCTGCCTTGTCAGGTATGGTTCCTCCGCACTTGAATTAAACAAAGAGGAGGAAGAAGCTAATTCATACTGCAACAGTGTTATAAACGACATATCTGAAGTGTTTTATAAAACCCTTGACAGCATGGGTTGTAAACTTACTTACTTTGACAATCATTTCTTTGATATAATACTTAATTATTTCAATACCCCCTGCCGTAAGGTTGCCGCCGGTTTTGCGGAGGAATTTACCGATAAATTGAAGTTTCGCCTTCACCGCATAAAAAACGGTGCCCATTCGGATTTGGTTAGTGTCCCGAAGGAGACGATTGATACCGCATGGCAAAAAGCTCACAATTATGCCGTTGAGAAGTACGGCGGCGACTATTTTGAAATCAAGGGGTTTTCCCGCTACGGAGCATGTATTTATGTTTATGAAGTCAAGGGGAAATAATAAAATTCAACGGTTGAAAAATCCCATATGCAATAAAACAGCCCGCTATTGGCGGGCTGTTTTCAAGCAGA